>JBFKLD010000023.1:0-10692 GCA_041630755.1 Thermoplasmatota archaeon | reverse complement strand
TTCTTTGCGGCGGTCTTCTTGGCTGCCTTCTTTGCGGGGGCCTTCTTTGCGGGGGCCTTCTTTGCGGCGGTCTTCTTTGCTGCCTTCTTGGCTGGGGCCTTCTTTGCTGCCTTCTTGGCTGGGGCCTTCTTTGCTGCCTTCTTGGCTGGGGCCTTCTTTGCTGCAGTCTTCGTTGCTCCCTTCTTTGCCGGGGCCTTCTTGGCAGGCGATCGTTTCGCAGGAGCCTTGGCTGCCTTGGCCGGCGGCCGGAAGCCCTTGTGCGATGCGCAGTACTTGCTTCGGCCGGCCGCAGACCTCTTGCAAGGCGTGCCGCTGGCAGTCGTTGCGGCGCACTTGGCAGCCGTCGTCGTCGTGGAGGCCTTTTTCGCAGCCATGGAATCTTCTCCGCGTTTTCATCGCCCCTTGGGGACTTAAGTGCGGCGATATGGCCCCAGGGTCCGACGCGTTCTTGGAGCCCTTGTCCCTGCGCGACCCAATGCCTGGCAAATGGTTCGAAGAGTTCACCGTCGGCGAGACCATCGCGCACGACGCCACGCTCACGATCACCATGGAGGACAACGTTGCGTTTTGCCACCTCACCAAGAACACGCAGCCGCTGCACCTGGACGAAGAATACGCTGCCACGACGCCGTTCGGACGCATCGTCGTCAACGGCCTCTACACATTCAGCGCCAGCGTTGGCATGAGCGTCGGCGACCTGACGGAAGGCACGTTGGTGGCGAACCTCGGCTACGAAGACATTGCCCACCCGAAACCCGTGTTTCCGGGAGACACCATCCGGGTGACAAGCGAAGTGCTTGACAAGCGCCTCAGCTCCAAGCCCGGTCGAGGCATCGTCACGATCGCCCACCGCGTGCTCAACCAAGACGGCGACGAGGTGTGCCGTTACAAGCGGGTGGCGATGGTCCAGTGCAAGGAGGACGCATGAGGCGAAGTGTCCTCTTCACGCCAGGCGACCGCCCCGAGCGCGTCGAGAAGGCATGGGTCACCGGTGCAGCGGATGTCGTCGTGGCCGACCTCGAAGACGCGGTGGCGCCGTCCAACAAGCAGATTGCGCGCGAAGCCGTCGCCAAGGCACTGGGGCTCAAGGGAGCGTGCGAGCGCGCGGTGCGGATCCAGCCCTGGCCAAGCTCGGAGGCCGAAGCAGACCTCGAGGCCGTGCTGCCTGGGGCCCCAGACTTGATCGTCGTGCCGAAGGCCGAAGACCCTGCGGCCATGGAGGCACTGGAGGAGCGCGTCGCGGAGGCCGAGCAAGCACTGGGGTTGGAGCCAGGCCACATCGGGTTCCTGGCCATCTTGGAGACCGCGGCGGGTGTTCTGGCCGCGCGCGAGATTGCGGCGTGCCCTCGCGTCGTCGCCGTCGCGTTCGGAGCCGAAGACCTGGCCGCAGATGCGGGCATGCGGCGCACGGCGTCCAACGCCGAGGTGGCGGTGCCTCGGAGCATGGTCGCCTTGGCGGCGGCCGCTGCGGGTGTTCAAGCCATTGACATGATCACGGCGGACTTCCGCGACGAAGAGCGGACCCGGCGCGAGGCCTTGGAAGCCCGCGGACTTGGCTATGCGGGCAAGATGTGCTTGCACCCTGCGCAGGTGGCCGTGGTCCATGAGGCATTCCGCCCGACGCCGGAAGAGATTGCGTGGGCCACGAAGGTCCATGATGCCGTCGAAGCAGGCGGTGCCGGTGCGGGAGGGGTGGTTGTGGTGGATGGGAAGATGGTGGATGTTCCCCTCGTGCAGCAAGCGCGCCGCATCCTGCGGGACGCAAACATCCAAAGCTAAGTGCGCGAAACTCCGTCATAGATGCATGACGTTGCCTGCGCCGGGCACAAGCGCCGTGGCCATGATGGTCATCGCTGCCGGGGCAGGCGCGACGGTGAGTGCGGCGCACATGGACACCATGCTCGAGGCGGTCGAGGAATTGGCGGCCGAATTCGAGCGCTCGGTCGATCAGGCCGTCACCGACATGACCCCGTGGCCCGTGGACGTCGTGGATGCCCGCGCTGGCCCCGAGGGGGTCGAGATGCTCTGGCGCCATCGGCCTACGGGCGACCCCGTTCCCATGGACCTTGTCATCCTCATGGACGGTGAGCCGATCGCGTGGCATGCCCTGGAAGCAGTTCGAGACAGCAACGGCAGCTTTGCCAATGGCACGATGGATGATAGCGACTTGTTCCGTGTCGTGCTGGATGTGCCTGCAGATGCGACGCTGACCGTGCTGCACGGCCGCCCGGCGGTGCTGGAGCTGACGCCGTCCCGAGAAGGCATCGCGGTCGAACGGTCGGATGCCTGAAAGCCCCCTGGAGCCGGCTTTGAAATAGCGGCAATCGGGGTTTCCCGCATGCAGGTCTCGGGGTACCCCCGCGCGGACGTGTCGCCGGCGGTCCTCATGGACATCGTGAGGACCCTCCCGGATGTCCTGTTCCGTTGCGTCAAGCACGAAGGCAAGATCTACTGGACCTTGAACGAAGGCGGCTTGGCGGAGGAGTTTGGCCTGCGCACCAAGGACATCGAAGGAAAGCCGTTGGAGGCGTTGTTCCCGGGTGGCGCAAGCGACGCCATCAAAGAGCACTTCGAGGCTGCGTTCGAGGGCCATCGCACGCAGTTCGTCAATGAGATTGACGGCCGATTCTTCAAGCACTTTCCGCAGCCGGTCTACGTGGACGGCCAGGTCGAGGCCGTGGTCGGATTCATCAGCGAAGTCACGGACCTCGTGCTCGCAGAACGGCGCCTGCAGCAAGCAAATGAGGACCTCAAGGCGTTCGCGCACACGGCAAGCCACGATCTGCGCACCCCGCTGACGGTCATTCAGACCTTGGCCCAGGTGCTCGAGCGCTCCCCGCTGGCCGAGCCAGAAGCGCAGGCAGTCCAGAAGATCTTGCACGCCGCGCGCGGCATGGGCGAGATGATGGAGGCACTGCTGGCCTTCAGCAAGGCGGCCCAAAGTCCGCTGCGGATGGAAGAGGTCAATGTGACGGCCATGGCGCGTGACATCGAGGAGCAGTTGTCCCTGCGGTTTGCTGACCATCGCGTCCGCTTTGAGGTGGATGAAGGGTTGGCTGCCCGTGCAGATCCGCCGCTTCTGCGCATGGTCCTGGAGAACTTGCTCAGCAATGCTTGGAAATTCACCCAAGGTGCCGATGCGGTGGTGTCCATCACGCATGCCGAGGGCGTCTGGTCTGTGTCCGACAACGGCGTGGGTTTCGCATCGGAGGCCGCGGAGGCGCTATTCGACCCATTCCAGCGGCTTGAGACCGCGTTCGAAGGCACGGGCATCGGATTGGCAACCGTGCGCCGCATCGTCGAGCGCCACGGCGGCCGCGTGTGGGCGCAATCGGCTCCCGGCGAGGGGTCGACCTTCTGCTTCACACTGGAGGCTGCATGAACATTCTCGTCGTGGATGACAACCGGGACATCCTCGAAAGCACGGTGATGCTTCTCGAGGCCATGGGGCACAAGGCGTTCGGGCACGACGATGCCGCGACCGTGCCTGCGGCCATCGAACGCCACGACGCCTCCGTCGTCTTGCATGACGTGAACATGCCCGGACTCGAGATCCGGGACCAAGTCGAGGCCCTCGCTGGCCCAGCGGCTGTGCGCCCCGTGCAGGTGATCTTGTTCACTGCGAGCGTGCAAGTAGACGAAGTCGCGGGCATCCCGGGAATCCGCGCCGTCGTGCCCAAGCCCTTCGGCTTGGAGGACTTGGAAAAGGCGCTTGCCTCCGTTGTCTGAGCACCGCAACAGGGAAGAACGGTGCCACGCGTGTTCGGCCGATGCGTTGGTTGGTCCTCCTTCTCGTGTTTGCCCTCTCTGGATGCGCCCAAGCCCCCGATGACTTGGTCGTGGACGATGTGCCGTTGCCTGTTGACCTTCCCGTTGAAGAGTTGAATGTCACCGGTGAGGCGCCGTCGTGGGACGTTGGCGACTGGCATGGCCACCACGTGTTTCTTGGAAACGGCGACAACGAGGGATTCCACATCAACAGCATCGTCACGGAAGCCAACGGAGGCTACTTCCTGGCGACCGATGACGCCGATTTTGCCAAGCTGGAAGGCGCCTATGATGTGCCGCAGCTTGGCGCGGTGTCTGCCGATCTGAGCACCCAAGCATTTGGCGGCGAATGGGACCTCTACGCGTTCCCGATCACTGACGGAAAGACCTGGGTTGGCCGGACGCACCTGGACGTCTTTGGCGAGCAGGCGTACGACATTGAGTTCGAAGCGACCTTCAATCCCGCCATCAAGACCGTGACCGGCACCTACCCCGGCTACGACATCCTTGGAACCGTCGCCGGCGTTCCCTTGATCGAGACCAATTACGTTCCGGCCATCGGCTGGTACAGTGTGCTCGTCTACTACGACATCACGACCGAGGAGCCGGAGGACTACTTCTTCCGCGTCATCAGCATGGGCTTTGGCGACGGCTGGACGGGAACCTACTACGTCGGTGTCGCAGATGAGGCCGTGGCGGCGCAAGCCAACATGCACCCAAGCGGTGACGGCTTCACCGTGGATGCCAACCCGTACAACACGTTCCTCATGCGCGACGAGCACACCGATCTGTTCGGATTCGCCTACGCCTATGCGTACGCGGGCGCTGCGACCCTGGAGCTCATTGCCCCTGACAACACACGCTACACGGTCCAAGTCACTGAGACGTCGGGCCAAGACGCTGCCGTGGCGCAGGAATTCGTGGACATCCCGGCACAAGCCGGTGAATGGCGCGTGGCGATGGCCAACGCCGGCGTGGCTGCAGGCGCGGGCGCATTCCTCTGGAGCGTCACAGTCTCCGAAGACGTGCTCTAGATCACGGTGCTGTGGCCGCGCGACGGGAGAGGCAGGTGCTTCTCCTCGTACGCGTGGAGCCGGGCCAGCACTTCCTTGCGCAGGTCAGTCGGCGGCACGATGTGGTCCACGATCAAGTCGTCCGCAACGACGTGGATGTCGATGTCGCGGCGGTACTCTTCGCGCTTTTCTTCAATGAATTTCGCGCGCTCTGCTTCGTCCTCAATGGCGTCGATGTGCCTGCGGTACACGGCGTTGATGGCCGCCTCGGCGCCCATGACCGCAATCTCGGCACCCGGCAGAGCAAGCGTGGCGTCTGGCTCGAATGCCGGGCCGCACATGGCATAGATGCCGGCACCGTAGGCCTTGCGCACGACGATGCAGAGCTTTGGCACGGTGGCCGTGCTGGTGGCGTAGATGAATTGCTTGCCGCGCTTGAGGATGCTCTGCTTCTCCACTTCGGATCCCACCATGAATCCTGGTGTATCAGAGAGGTAGAGAAGCGGCACGTTGTAGGCGTCACACGCGGTGATGAATTCGGCCGCCTTCTCCGCGCTGTGCGGGAAGATGGCACCCGCGCGGTGCTGCGTGTTGTTGGCCACGATGCCCACGGGGCGCCCGCCGACACGGGCAAAGCCCGTGATCAATTCCGCGGCATGGTCCTTCTTGATCTCGAACCAGGAATCGGCATCAATGAGGCAGTCGATGGCGTCGTGCATGTCGAATGCCTGGTTGGGATCCTCGGGAACAATGCTGGCCAGGTCTCCGGGGCTGCGCGCAGGCGGCACGGATGCGTACATGGGGGGCCGCTCGTCGCAGTTGTCCGGAAGGTAGGACATGAGGCGCGCGACAGCCAATGCGGCCTCTTCTTCGCTGTCTACCACGACGTGGCATTGGCCGCTTTCGGCCATGTGGAAGTCGGCACCACCAAGCTCCTGCATGGAGATGGTCTCGCCCGTGACCATTTCGACCATGCGCGGGCTGGCGATGCAAAGTGCGCTCATGCCGCGCACCATGATGCTGAAATCGCAGAAGATGGGCGTGTACGCGGCGCCGGCCACGCACGGCCCGTAGAGCACGCTGATCTGCGGAACCTTTCCGCTCAGGATGCTGTGGTTGTAGAAGTATTTGCCAATGCCACGGTTGTTGGCAAAGAATCCGGCCTGGTCCGTGATGCGGGCGCCGCTGGAATCGATGAGGTACAAAATGGGCTTCTTGGCCCGCAAGGCGCGCTCTTGCACGCGGATGAACTTCTCCACACCGCGTTCGGCCATGCTGCCTGCCTTGACTGTGTAGTCGTTGGCGATGACGAACACGGTGCGCTCGTCCATCGTGGCGGCGCCGGTCACCATGCCGTCGGCAGCCAGCCCTTCGGCGGCGCGCAGGTTGTTGGCAAACAGACCGTCCTCGAAGTCAAGTCCGTGGGGGAAGTACAACGCCAGGCGGTCCCGGACGAATTTCTTGCCTTCGTTGGGCAGGCGGTCCTTGTACTTCTGGGGGCCGCCCTGCTTCAGGCGCTCGATGTCTTCCCGGATGCCTTCTTCACGGCTGGCCACGAGGCGGGCCACCGGCTGCCGGTTCAAAGGCGCACCGCTCGGAGGAGGGAAGAGGCGAAGCGGGGGGGGGCTTCGACATGGCTGGGTGTCAGCTCAGGTCTTGCCAGCAGGCCATGATGCAGCCGCCCGGCATCTGGAACCAGAGCATCTTGCCCATGTCGGGGATGGTCTGGACGGGCACCACGATCGTGCCGCCGTTTTGCGTGATGGTCTCGGCCGTGGCGTCGATGTCTTCGACGAGGATGTAGTTCGTGACGCTCGGGCCAGGCTCTTCTTCATTGACGGGGCGCAGGCCACCGATGGTGCTGCCGTCGGAGGTGTTCACGAAGGTGTACGGCATGGGTCCTTCAGCGTTCTCGAACGTCCATCCAAAGACATTCTTGAGGAAGCCTTGCGTCTCCTCCGGGTTGCTGCTGGCAAGCTCCGTGTGAACGATCGTGTTGTACTTGGGTGCGGGGGTCGTGGTGGTTTCCATGGGATGCCTCCAGCTCGGCAGAGCGGGCCGGGGGTATCAATGGCTCCTGACGGTTGGGCGAAGCTACGCGTCGCGCGGGCCGAGCGTCAACACGGTGGTGGATGTGTCGATGGCGTCTCCAGGAGAGGCCCCGATCGATACGACCACGCCATCCGCGGGCGAACGCACTTCGTTGCGCATCTTCATGGCTTCGAGGACGAAGAGAACATCGCCTGCCTCCACCTCGTCTCCAGCTTCCACCTCGAGGCTGTCAAGCTTGCCCGTCATGGGCGGCTTGATGTCGCCAAGGCCGCCTGCGGCGTCTGCCTGGGCACCGGCCACACCTTGCAGCTCGAGCAGGTGGTAAGGCACATCGCGCCCGTCCAGGACCGCCGTCGCAGCATCCGGGAACGCGACTGTGTGCGTGGAATGCGGCGTGCGCACCAGGCCCGGGCTCACGCGCAGATCCATCGTTTGGCCGTCAATGCTTGCCACGAAGCCATCCTCCGTGCGCTCGAGGGCCACGTCGAAGATGCGGCCTTCAATCTCGACCCGGACCTTCATGCAGACCTCCAGTCGCGCTTGCCGGGACGACGGGAAACCACCGCGGGCATCCGTTGGCGCAGCTGCATGCCTGCCAGCCCACCGCCGGGATGGTCCACGAGCGCCGCCGCGATGACGGCCGCGCGCATCCGCTGCGCCTCCGTCGCGCCGTCCATTCCCTCCAAGAACCCGTGCTCTTCGAGGAAGCGGGTCGTCATGTCGGCCTCGCGGAACGAAGGGTGCTGCGCCAGGGCCTTGTGGAATGGCACGTTCGTGGCAAATCCGTCAAGCTCCAACGCGGCCAAGGCGCGCTCCATGCGGTCCAGTGCGTGGCCGCGGGATGCGCCGTAGCAGATGAGCTTGAGCACCATGCTGTCATAATCGCCCGGTACAGTCCAGCCTTCCACGAGGCCCGTGTCCACCCGCACGCCGTCACCCGTGGGCAACCGCAGGCGCTGCACGGGGCCCGGGCTCGGCATGAATCCCTTGGCAGGGTCTTCTGCGTTGACGCGGGCTTCGATGGCGTGGCCCCGCAGGTGGATGTCTTCTTGCTTCAGATCCAGCTTTTCGCCCGCCGCGATGCGCAGCTGCCAGGCGACCAAGTCGATGCCGGTCACAAGCTCCGTGACCGGGTGTTCGACTTGCAGCCGCGTGTTCATCTCGTTGAAGTAGAATTGGCCATCCTGGTACAGGAACTCGAGCGTGCCTGCGTTGGCGTAGCCCACGAGCTTGGCCAAGGCCACGGCCTTCTCACCGATCATCTGCCGGTCGGCATCCGTCAAGGCCGGGCTGGGGGCTTCCTCGATGAGCTTCTGGTGGCGGCGTTGGATGCTGCACTCGCGCTCGAAGAGGTGGATGGCATTGCCGTGCTGGTCGGCCAGCACTTGGACTTCGATGTGCCTGGGGCGCTCCAAGTATTTCTCGAGGAAGACGTCCGGCACGCCAAACGCGCTTGCTGCCTGCGCGGTGGCCGATGCGAATGCCTCCTCCAGGTCCTCAGGCTTGCGCACCACGCGCATCCCGATGCCGCCGCCGCCAGCGCTTGCTTTCAGAAGCACCGGGTAGCCGATGCGCGCGGCTTCCTTGGCGGCCTCCTTCGCGTCGGCCAATGCTTCGCTGCCTGGTGCGGTGGGCACGCCGGCGCGCTCCGCGTTGGCGCGCGCACTGACCTTGTCGCCCATGGCATCCATGGCCTCCGGGCTGGGGCCGATCCAGATGAGTCCGGCATCGATGACCTTGCGCGCGAAGCCCGCATTTTCAGAAAGGAAACCGTAGCCTGGATGGATGGCGTCGCTGCCGGTGTCCAACGCGGCCTGGATCACTTTCTCCTGGACCAGGTAGCTTTGCGTGCTTGGCGCCGGGCCCAAGCGCACGGCGTCATCCGCCATGCGCACGTGCATGGCTTGCGCATCTGCATCACTGTAAACTGCCGTCGTGCCGATGCCCATGGCTTGGCATGCGCGCATGACGCGCACGGCAATCTCGCCTCGGTTTGCGACCAGGACCTTCTTGAGCACTGCCGGCGGCACAGGCCGCACCCCTATAAGCGCGGCCCTCGCGGTCGCAGCAGCCACGCCAGCAGTCCGCCGACGGCAAACACGATGGCCACGCTGAAGCTGGCCACCTTGGCGGTGGGGCTCGCATGGGTCTCCCCGACCGTGACGCTTGGCGCGTCGTTGATGGACAGATCTCCGGGCACGAACGTCACGAGCGCCACGGGGCCCTCCGGCGCCACGTCGAGGGCGTACCGCCACGCGCCAAGAAGGGTCTTGGATGCTTCGAGTTCCAGCGCCGTCGTGCGTCCTGGCCACGCCTGGGCCAGGCTGGCATCTCCATCGAGGGTGGCGACGCCATGCGTCTCGCGGGTCAACCGATCCAGCGCGAAGATGGCGGCGTAATGTGTGTCCGTGGGGGACGGAACGTCGTAGGCAAACAGCAAGGCGCCTGCTTCCAGGCGGGCGTCTGCCACATAGGTGGCGGCGATGCTCTGCTTGTCGCCGATGACCAAGTGATCCAGGTCGGGGCTGAACACGATCCCATGCACAGTGGTGCTGTACGGATCGAAGGAGACAATCCATGGGACGCGCAGCTCCAATCCCGTGGCCTGCGGCGTCGGCATGACTTGGACGCCGTCGGCGACGGGCCACGCCATCCACGGGCCGGGCGCCAACGTGGCTGCCAACGTGGTCGCAAACGTGTCCGTCGAATCGCCCTGAACAACCACGCGCACATCGGCATGGGGCGTGCCTTCTTGGTGCGTCGCGCTGCGGGTTGCGGCGAAGCCGCGCTGGCCTGCTTCGATGATGCCGCTTGGGTGGTCCTGCGCGGCAAAGATGTCCGGCGTCGGTTGGCCATTGAAGAGGATCGTGTCCGGCCACGCAACGGAGCTCATTCCCTGCCGCAGGGCATACGCGCCTTGCTGGAAGATGTACTCTGTCCCGCGCACCTCGACGCTGTCGCCCAGCACAGCGCGCACGGGTTGCAAAAGCGGCCCGTCGCGGGTGAGCCTGCCGGCGTCTGCTTGCTGCCAAGCCTCGTCGTAGTCCTGGACGTGCGCTTGGCCGGCTGCGTAGAGGGGGGCGTACCATGCACCGGTTCCCCCGGTGGGTTCCTCAGGCGTGAGGATGGTGGGCCCAAGGGCCACCGTGACCCGCTGGTTGCCCAGATCCACATTGGCCGTTGCCGGCGTCGGGGCGTCATTGGCAATCTGCAGCACGTGCTTGGCCATCACTTGTGGGCCGCTTTCCACAGTGATCGTGTATGGCTGGCGCGTGATGGCTTGGCTTTGCAATTCCACGACAATGGTGGTCGCGTCACCCAGTTCAAGGGGACCGAGGTGAATGGTCTTGGTGGGGCTGTCCCCGGCCGCCCGTTTCGTGGCGCTGCCGATGTGCGCGATCACTTCGTATGGCACGTCGCTCGAGGCCGCGGTCACCTCGATGGTCACTGCCTCGCCGTCACGGCGGAAGGTGTGCGTGGCGGTGGTGATGAGCTCCCCCTCGGCGGATTGGGTTGATTCAGCGACGGGGATCGCTGTCTGTGTTCCGCCCCACGGCGCCGCTGCCGCCACGGTTGCGGAGTGGCCCTCTTGGGCCACACTTGGTGCTGGCACGCGCCCCTGGAACGTGAGATCCGCAGGGGTGGTGGTCGAGAATGCTTGGGCACGCACGGGGCCTTGAGCGTCCACGAACCAGGCGATCTCGAGCACGTCGCCGGCCGAAAGCATGACGGGGCCCGCGCCTTCCAGGTGCGCCACGCCGTCCTTGATGCTGCCAGACAGCGCCAGGAGGCCCTCGGCGTCGTGACTGGTGGGAAGCGGTCCGGGGCCAACCAGCGCGAAGGGCGTGCCGCCATCGAG
>JBFKLD010000022.1:0-10772 GCA_041630755.1 Thermoplasmatota archaeon | reverse complement strand
CGGCTTGACGGTGGCTTGCTCCTGGTCCGGCAGCACCCATTCGTGCTCGGCGTCGGTGAAGCGGTGGGCATGCTCGGTCAGGAATCCCTCGACCGTGCGCGGCGCCAGGCCTGTGATGCGTGCGAGCATGTCGGTGTCGGCGGGCGTGGGGCTCAGGCGGTAGTGCGTGTAGAGGTCCACTTGCGCGTCAGCGGTCTCCTTCGGGGTGCCTTGCTGGATCAGCATGTCCCGAAGCACGTCAGGCATGACGTCTTGGTGGTGCACGTGGGCGCCGGTCAGGCGCGAGAGAACTTCGGCAACATCGTCGAGGCTGACAGGGTGGGCGCCGGTGAGCTCGATGATGCCGCGGTGCGGCCCGGCGCGGGTGAGCAGGTGCACGGCGGCACGGGCGACGTCGCGGGCGTCCACGTAGTTGGCCTGGCCGTCGCCCATGCACGCCACGATGCGGTGGCGCCGGCGGACGCTTTGGACGAAGCCGAGCAAGTCTTGGGTGTACAAGTGCGGCCGCAGGACGACGGAGCGCACGGCGCTTGCATCCAGCAATTCGTCCACCTCGGCCTGGGCGCGCAGGTAGCGGCTGTGGCTTTGGCTTGAGGCCCCGTAGGGCGACACGCGCACGATGCGGATGCCCTTGGCCGCCTTGATGATGGTCTTGTGGCGTCCGCTTTGGCCGTAGCGCGGCATGCCCTCCATGAGGATCTTGTCCACATTGTGCAGGACGCTCGAAAGGCCGCGGCCTTGCGCGGCCCAGCGGCGCACACCGGGGCGGCCGTCAAAGCGGCGCGCCTCCCGGCCATCGCGGGCAAGCATCACGTAGGGCTCACCCATGGCGTCCAGTTGCGTGGCGACGAGGCGGCTCAAGGGCCCCGAAGGGTCCGCCAGCAGAATCATCAATCTCCTATTCGCCGGAACATCCTATATGAGTGTGCGGGCAGAGGCACGGCGCGGGCGCTTTGAGAGGGGAAAATCGGACCTTTCCCGTCCTTCACCGGGAGCTTAAGAATGGCCGCGCAAGTCGCCGCCCGTGGTCCTGCTTCACGCACTCACCGGCGCCGCGGGCGTGGTGGCCCTCGTCCTGGGCGCAGCCCTGGTCGTGGAAGCAGGCAGCGCCCTCGGGCGGCGCCTCGGCGTGAGCCCCATGTGGATCGGGCTCACGGTGGTCGCGGTGGGCACCAGCGCCCCTGAATGGGTCGTGAGCATCCTCGCCACCAGCCGCGGCAGCGGCGAACTGGCCGTGGCAAACGTCGTGGGATCGAACATCCTGAACGTCCTCATCGTGCTGGGGGCCACCGCCGCCGTCGCTGCCATCCCCGTGCGGGGCGTGACCATCAAGCGCGATCTTGGCTTGGTTGCCGCAGCGTCCCTCGCGGTCTGGCTGCTGGCGGCCGACGGCGTGATCCACCGCGGCGAAGGGACCCTGCTCTTCCTCCTGCTTGGGCCATACATCGTGCACGCCTACCGCGCCGAAAAGCGGGGGTACTTGCCCATCCCCGACACGCCCCAGGGCATGGAGAAATTTCCCCTGGCGCTGCAGCTCGCCGCCGTCTTTGCCGGCATTGCTCTGCTGGTCTTCGGCGGCCAGCTCGTCGTGGATGCCGCAGTGGCCATCGCCCGAGCCCTGGGCTGGAGCGAGCGCATCGTGGGCTTGACCATCGTGGCCATCGGCACCAGCTTGCCGGAGCTGGCCACCAGTCTGGTCGCCGCCTCTCGCCGCAAAGTGGACCTTGCCCTCGGCAACTTGGTGGGCTCGAACCTGATGAATCTGCTGCTGGTTCTTGGCACCAGCGCCATGGTTGGGAACCTGGTCGTCGAACGCACCCTGTGGAGCATCGACATGACCATGATGGTGCTTGTGAGCTTGCTGCTGCTGCGCTTCGCGGCCACCCATGGCAAGGTCAGCCGCGTCGAGGGAATGGCCTTGCTGGGCGTCTACGGAGCCTACGCCGGATTCGTGCTTCTCTGACGCCCGAGGCGCCCGGATCCTTGGCGCGCCTTTTTTGACGAGAGCCCGGTCCCCGCGCATGGAATCCGTGACCCAGCACAGCATGTTCGTCGGAGGCGTCTGGCAAGGCGCCCTCGGCGGCGAAGTGGACGAAGTGCGCGACCCCGCCACCAACGAAGTCATCGCGACCGTTCCCCGCGGCAGCAAGGACGACGTGGACCGCGCCGTGGCCGCCAGCCGTGCTGCGTTCGAAGACCCCACTTGGAAGCAGATGGACCCCGCCCAGCGGGGACGCATCCTCCAGAAGATCGCGGCCTTGACGTACCAGCATGCCAAGGAGCTGGCGGAGCTGGAAAGCCGCAACAACGGCAAGACGTTCAAGGAAGCCCTCGGCGACGTGCGCTTTGCAGCCTGGACGTGCGAATACTTTGCAGGCTGGGCGGACAAGACGGGCGGCCGCACCATCAATGTCCCCGGCGACCGCCTTGGCTACACGCTGCGCCAGCCACTCGGCGTGACGGCCCACATCGTGCCCTGGAATTTCCCCCTCCAGCTGGCGGTCCGCGGCATCGCCCCAGCCTTGGCTGCCGGCTGCACCGTCATCGCCAAGCCCGCAAGCCTCACGCCGCTGAGTCTCCTGCGCTGGGCCAAGCTCGCGGAAGAAGCCGGACTCCCCGCCGGCGTGCTCCAGATCCTCACCGGCCCCGGCGGCGACGTCGGCGGCCGCCTCGCAGCGCACCCGGACGTGGACGGTGTCACGCTCACTGGCTCCGTGGACACGGGCGTGCGCGTGATGGAAGCCGCAGCCAAGAACATCACCCCCGTCACGCTCGAATTGGGTGGCAAGGGCGCCAACATCGTGATGCCCGATGCCAACCTGCGCTTTGCGGCCAAGGCCGTCTGCTTTGGCATCTTCATGAACGCGGGCCAGATGTGCTGGGCCGGCAGCCGCCTCATTGCCCACGAGAGCATCCACGACGAGCTGGTGGAGGCCATCACGGCCGAGGCGGCGAAGTGGCCCGTGGGACGCGGCCTCGACGAAGGCGTGCGCGTGGGCTCCATGGTCAGCCAAGACCAGCGCACGAGCGTCCTCGACATGGTCGCTCGCGGCGTGGATGAGGGTGCCACCGTCGCCATGGGCGGCCAAGCCGCTACGGTGGATGGCTACGCCGAGGGCGCGTTCGTCCAGCCCACGGTGCTGACCGATGTCGGCACCGGAAACACGTGCTGGAAAGACGAGATCTTCGGCCCCGTGCTGGCCACGACGACCTTCGGCGACGCGGAGGAGGCTCTGCGGTTGGCCAACGACACCGAGTTTGGCCTCCTCAACGGCGTCTGGACCCAGAACCTCAGCACCGCCCACAAGATGGCGCGGGACCTGCAAAGCGGCATGGTCAGCATCAACGAATTCCCCGTCACCTTCCCGCAGACACCCTTTACGGGTTGGAAGAAATCCGGCATGGGCGTGGAGCAAGGCGCGGAGGCCATGGACTTCTACACACGCGTCAAGAACGTCAACGTGCGCCTATGATCGCGGTCGAGCGCCAAGGCACGGTGGCCGTCTTCAAGATGGTCAACGAGGAAGGATTCAATTCCTTCGATCCAGCCATCATCCGCGCCATGCGCAAGCAGATGGCAGAGCTGCTCGAAGACGATGACGTGCGCGCCGTGGTCATCACGGGCACGGGCAAGACCTTCAGCACCGGCGCGAACGTCCCGCAGATGGCGCAGGCCGCCAAGGACGGCACCAGCACCCAATGGGTGCTCGACGCGACGGAAGAGCTGCACCCGCTTCTGCACGACTTGCACGGCACGCACAAGCCCATCATTGCGGCCGTCAACGGCGTCGCTGCCGGCGGAGGCTTGGGCATGGCGCTGGCTGCAGATGCGCGCTTTGGCGCACCGGAGGCTCGCTTTGCGGCAGGGTACTTCGGACTGGGATTGAGCCCGGACGGAGGCGCCACGTGGCTCCTGCCGCGCCTGATCGGCGTGCAACGGACGAAGCGCTTCTTCTTCGACAACGAGGTCATGGATGCCCAGACGGCGCATGCAACGGGCCTCCTGGACGAGATCGTGCCGGCAGACCAGCTGCTTCGTGTCGCCGTCGACACGGCCGCCCGCTGGGGGGCATCCGCCAAGATGAGCCGCGAGAGCACCAAGCGTCTGCTCGAAGCAAGCGCCACCAACGATTTCGTTGCCCAGCTGGACATGGAGCGCGGCCTCATCGCCGCCGCCGCAGGGACCCGCGACTTTGCCGAAGGAACGGCAGCGTTCGTCGAAAAGCGGACGCCGGAGTTCTGAATGCCCCTCGAAGCCGACCGGCCACCGAATCTTCACCCCGACGAGCCGGACCGCACCATCTTGCGGCGCGTGATGCTCGTGATCGGCATCCTCGCGCTCCTGCTGATGTTCGGTGGCTTGGCCTACATCCTGTCGACGCCTTAGCGCACGCGTCCGAGCAACGCGGTGATGTTGTCGTGCAGCACGGCCCGGTTGGCCTCGTCGCTGAAGCCTAAGTCGAGGTACGCCTGCACGTTGGCTCCCATGCCCGGGACCTTCGGGCCGGGCCAGTCGCTTCCCCACAACGTGCGCGCGAACAAGGGCGGCCCATCGGCCAACGGCGCATCGAGGTCGCCGAACCATTGCGGGATGCGCTTGGGTGGCAGGCTCGACAAGTCGAGCCAGGCATTCGGGTGGTCCGCGACGATGGCGAGGGCTTCGTCGCCTTCGTGCGGGCGCCCACCGTGTGCGAGGATGACGGGGAGGCCGGGGTAGTCCTCGCACATGGCGCGGATGGGTGCGACGTGCTGGAAGGTGTTGTCCGCTCCCGGAAAGACGCTTGTGCCCGTGTGGATGATGACGGGCATGCGTCGTTCCTCGGCACGGGCATACGCATCCGCCATGGCGCGGCCCGCAGCCGAATCTTCGCGATGGACCGCGGGGGACAAGCACTGGTGGACCGGGTGCACCTTGAGCGCGCTGATGCCCATCGCACGCAAAGCGTCGATCGCCTCGGCGCCGTCGCCATCGTGGCGCGGGTCGTAACCGCCCACCGCGATCAGGCGCTCCGGGTCTGCCTTGACGTAGTCCGCCACCCAGGGGTTGACTTCCCAGCCGTACCCCATGACGTCCCGGGCGCTGTAATTGATGAGCCACGTCTGCCAGATCCCCTCCTCGTCCATCAGCCGAAGAAGCGCATGCGGGTCCTCGATGAGCGGCAGCATCTTGGCGAACGTGGGGTTCTGCTCGATGACGCTGCGCGGTCCCTCCTTCATCAAGTCGAAGCGATTGACGTGGATGTGCCCATCCACCACGGGGATGCCAAACTTCCAGGTCATTTTTCGAGGAAGGCTTGGATGCGCTTGCGGGCTTCTTCGCGGCCGTGCAGGTGCACGAAGGCAGCAATCTCGTTGCGGAGTCCGGCGTCGTATTCGAGCAGGGTCGCTGCGCGGAGGCTTGCCTTGGCAACGCGGACTGCTTCGGAGTCATGACGCGCCATGGCTTGCGCAAGTGCCACGGCGTGGCCCACGGGGTCGTCGTCAACGGCGTCCACGAGGCCGATGCGAAGCGCCTCCTCCGCGGACACGGCATCCCCGGTAAGCACAAGCTTGGCGGCCTGTCCATGCCCCAAGAGCTGCACGAGGCGTTGCGTCCCTCCCCCTCCAGGCAGGAGAGCAAGATGGATCTCGGGCTGGCCCAGCTTTGCGCCGGGCGCGGCGACGCGCATGTCGCAAGCGGTGGCCAGCTCGAGTCCCGCACCCAACGCGTGGCCGTTGATGGCCGCGATCACGGGCTTTGCGAGGCCTTCGATGACGCTGTAGATGTGCGGAGGCTCGAGGAAGGAGCGTTGTTCGTGGCTGGTGCGCGCAAGCAGCTCCCGCAAGTCTGCGCCTGCCGCGAAGCATTTTCCTTCCCCGGTGAGAACGATGGCCCCTACGCCGTCGTCTGCTTCGGCGGCTTCCAGGGCTTCGATGAGGTGGGCGCGCAAGTCCGCAGAAAGCGCATTGCGGGCCTCGGGCCGATCCAAGCGCAGCACGCGCACGCGGCCTTCGGTCGATTCCTGGATCACAGGTCCTCCCGCGGAACCGGCTGGCCCGAGCTCCAGTCGTAGAACCCCTTTCCTGTTTTCTTGCCAAGCTCACCTGCGGCCACGAGGCGCTCCGTGATGGCCGGGGCCTTCCATTGGTCGCCTCCGAGAGTGGATGCAAGGTATTGGGTGATGGCGTGGCGGACGTCTAGGCCCACCAGGTCGCTCAGGGCGAGGGGGCCCATGGGGTGGCCGTAGCCCAGGCGCATGGCGGTGTCGATGTCCTCGACGCTCGCCACGCCCTCCTCGACCATGCGCGCCGCTTCGTTGCCAAGAACGATTCCGAGCCGGCTCGTGGCGAAGCCGGGCATGTCCGCGGCGACAATGGTGGTCTTGCCCATGGCGGTGCCAACGGCCTTGGCCACATTCATGGTCGCCTCGGACGTGGTGTCGTGCCGGATCAGCTCGAGGAGCTTCATCAGCGGAACCGGGTTGAAGAAGTGCATGCCAAGGACTTGCTCGGGGCGTTGCGTCACGGACGCGATGGTGCCGACGCTCAGGCTGCTGGTGTTGGTGGCGAGGATGGCATGGGCCGGCGCGATGGCATCCAGCTCCTTGAAGATGCGCTTCTTCAGATCCATGCTCTCGGGCACTGCCTCGATGACCAGGTCGGCGTCGTGGGCCGCGTCCAAGCCACTGTGCGGCGTCAGGGCGGCCACCCAGGCGTCGCGCTGCGCAGGTTCGGTCTTGCCCTTCTCGATGCCTTTGGCCCAGAATCCGTGGATCTTCTCAATGGCGCTGGAAAGGACGTCGGCGTTGGCGTCAACGAGCGCCACGCGATAGCCTGCTTGGGCGGCCGCTTGGGCGATGCCCGCCCCCATGGTGCCGGCGCCGATGACGGCAATGCGGTGTGGTTCCACGGCTGCGCAGACGGCTCTTCCTTCTTGGCCATTGATGAATCGCACGCCGCCAGTCCGGCCCGATGGCCGCCCGGAATGTCCGCATCTGTGCAGCAACGACCGAATCTTCCAAGAACCTGAGATGGATGACGGGTCATGGCGCGTGGTGCACCATGAAGTGGCTGTTCCGACGCAAGCGGTTCGTCGTCAAGGCAGAAGCAACGCTCGGAGCGCGCCCCAAGACGGTGTGGAATCTGCTGATGCGTGTCGGCTGGCTGGACGGCGAGGCCAAGTGGGCCCCCGATGGCTCGTTCCTCCTCTGGGATGGCACCCGCATCAAGGTCAAGGAGTTCGACCCACCCCACAAGTTGTCATTCTGGTGGATCCCCATGGTGGGTGACCGGACACCGGTGACCGTCACCACCACGCTGCGCCCGGACGGACGCACGCAGCTGGCCATCACCCACACGCACTTGAGCACCGAAGGAAGCCTTCGCCTGTTCAACGCGAAGTGGAAGAAGGTGCTCGAGGGGTTGCAAAGCGCCCTGCGGGCGCGGGACCTGTCCTGATCAGCGGCGGGCGCGCACGGCCCAGGCCAGCGCCAAGAGGGCGCCCACGATGCCCGGGGCGGGCAGGGCCTTGTCCTCTTCGGCGGGGTCATGGTCGCCGTGGTCATGGTCGCCGTGGTCGTGCTTCTCACCGGTCTCCATGTCCTCGTTGAACATGACTTGGTGCGGCGAGTCGCCGTTGTTGACCCAGGTGATGGTGTCGCCGACCATGACCTCCAAGCTGCCGGGCTCGAACGTCCACCGGTCCGGATCGCTGCTTCCTTCCACGATGGCCACCAGGTGCGCCTTGGGCTCGCGCGTCGCATCCGTGATGCGCAGCTCGCCTTCCATCCACGGGTGCGGATGGCAATGGTACCCGAACGTTCCTGCCTTCGTGACCGTGAGGCTCCACGACTCGCCAGGCTCGAGCATGGGCCCGGTCTGCGCTTGGGCATGCGCTGCCACAAGCAGAGCGAAGGCGGCAACAATCAAGACGCGCATAGAGCCTGCTTTGCGCCCGCCAACTTAGGCGTTATTGTCCGGGCGCTTGCCAGACCGCGCGCCAGACCGTTTCCTGCGTCTCCTGGTCGAGGGCATGGGGTTCGATGACCGCCTCGACAGGAGGACCGCGCCATTCCGCTTTGCTCTTGGGGCCCCAGTACGAGCCACCCGGCACATCGTCCGTGGCCGCGCGCAGGGTCGGCCAAGAGCCCTTGTCACCGCTTTGCAGGAAGGGCACGTAGAACACCATCCCGAGCTTCATGGACACGGGCATGTCCTTCGACAGGCGCGTCATGCTCACTCCCGGATGAGCCGCGACGGACTTGAGGGGCAGCTTGTGCTTCTCGAAGTGCGTCTGCAAGCGCAGGGCGAACATCAGATCGCCAAGCTTGCTCTGCGCGTAGGCTTCCCAGGGATTGTAATCCTCGCCATGCCAGGTCTCGGGGCGGATGCGCCCGCGGCGGTGCGCGATGCTGCTGATTGTCACCACGCGGTCCGTGATGCGCTTGACCAGGAGCTTCGTCAGCAACGCATGGCCGACCACATTGACGGCCCATTGCGATTCGTACCCCTGCGGGCTCAGCCGGTGCGGCACAGCCATGATGCCGGCGTTGTTGACGAGCACGTCAATGGACGCAGGCGCCTCCTTGGCAAAAGCGCGCACCGATTCAAGGTCCTCCAGATCGAGGTGGGCCGCGGTCGCCGTGCCGGGGCCGAGGCCATTGATCTTGGCCGCGGCAGCTTCGGCTGCGTCGAGCCGCCGGCAAGCAAGAACCACGTCTGCGCCTTTTTGCACGAGGTGCTTGGCGGCGTGGTATCCGATGCCGCTGTTGGCACCGGTGATGACGTACGTGCGGCCGGTCTGGTCGGGGATGTCTTTGGGCGTCCAGGTCACAAAGTGGCACCGGGCGCAGCCCTATGAAAAGGCACGGCGACGAAACAACAAGGGGAGAGGATGGAGAAGGTTGGATGGAAGAGGCTTACGCGAGCACCTTGCGGCACTCGCGCAGGATCTTGTCCGGGGCCACGAAGCGCGTTCGCGGCCGCGCCAAGGCCAAGCTTACGCGAGCACCTTGCGGCACTCGCGCAGGATCTTGTCCTTGTCGGGCATGTACCAGTGCTCACGGGCCAGAAGCGGCGTGTGCACGTCCGGCGCGGAGACCATGCCGACGGGAGCCTCAAGGGCGTAGAACGCATCGGATTCGACGATGCGGCGCGTGATCTCGGAGCCCCAGCCGCCGCTGCGCGGAGCTTCCTGGACGATGACGCAGCGGCCGGTCTTCTTGACCGACGCGATGATGGTGTCACTGTCCATGGGGCTGATCGTCTGCAAGTCGAGGTAGTCCACGCTCACGCCAGCAGATTCCAGCTCTTCGACCGCTTGGTCGCAGAACCAGCGCATGGCACCCCAAGTCACAATGGTCAGGTCGTCGCCTTCCTTGACCACTTCCGTCTTGCGAAGCTCCGCCACTTCCTCCTCGATGGGGATGTCTTCGCGGTACTTGCGGTACAGGAACTTGGGCTCCATGAAGATGACCGGGTCATCCGTGCGGATGCTGGCCTTCAGGAGGCTGCGCGCGTTGCGAGGCGTGCTGGGCATGACGACCGTCAAGCCAGGGGTGTGCGCGTAGTACGCTTCGCGGGATTCGCTGTGGTGCTCGAGGGCACGGACGCCGGCGCCGTTGGGCTTGTGGATGACCATGGGCAGCTTGAAGCGGCCGTTGGTGCGCTTGAGCATGCGGCCCATGTGGGATTCGTAGTGGTGGAACGCTTGGTAGCTGAAGCCACTGAACTGCATCTCGCCGATGGGGCGGTAGCCTTGCATGGCCAACCCGGTGCAGGCGCCGGCGATGCCCATTTCGCTGATGGGGGTGTCCACGACGCGGTGTTTGCCGTGCTTGTCCATGAGGCCGTCGGTGAGGCGGAAGATGCCGCCGTCGCGTCCCACGTCTTCGCCCATGATCAGGACCTTGCTGTCATCGGCCATCTCTTCGTCGAAGGCCATGTTCATGGCTTCGATGAGGTTGAGATCGACGTAGCCGGTCTTGTCGGCTTGTTCTTTCTGGCGTTCGTATTGCAGTTCCCACGTGGGGCGGCTGAAGAACGGGTCTTCCTTCTGCATCGTCTCGTGGACCATTTCAGTGACCCCCCTCGGGCATGCCGTGCGTCGCAAAGTGTTCCATCAATTCGGTCCGCTGGCGGGCCAGGTATGGCGGTTCTTCGACGTAGGCGTTGGCGAACATGTAGTCGGGTGTGGCGAGCTCGACCCGGCGCTCATCGAACTTGGCGATGGCATCGTCGATCTGCTGCTTGATGCGGGCATCCAGGTCGTCCTGCTTGGTCTGGTTCCAGATGCGCTTCTTCTGGAGGTACTTGCGGAACCGGACGATGGGGTCCTTGGCGGCCCATTCTTCTTCATCGGTCTTGGAGCGGTACTTGCTGGGGTCATCGGCCGTGGTGTGGACGTTCATGCGGTAGGTGACGCATTCGATCAGCACGGGGCGACCTTCACGGGCCGAGGCGACCGCCTTGCGGGCGGCGTAGATGACGGCCAGGATGTCGTTGCCGTCGACCTGGATGCCTTCCATGCCGTAGGCGATGGCCTTCTGGGCGATGGTCTCGGAGCGGGTCTGCGCCTTGCGGGGCACGCTGATGGCCCACTGGTTGTTCTGGATGACGAAGACGACGCCGATGTCCATGGTGGACGCCCAGTTGATGGCCTCGTGGAAGTCCCCTTCGCTGGTGGAGCCGTCGCCGCCGTAGGTGATGGCGATGTTGTCGGTGCCGTCCAGTTTCTCCGCCCAGGCGGTGCCCAAGGCGTGGGTGTACTGGGTGCCGATGGGGATGGCGATGGG
>JBFKLD010000021.1:0-10825 GCA_041630755.1 Thermoplasmatota archaeon | reverse complement strand
GGAATGAGTTTGGGGGGCCTCGGGTAGTCCCAGACGGATTCTTGGCCCGGCCCGGGGGCGATGCGTTCCACAAGGGGCGCACGGAATGCAGGGCTTGGGCGCTTGGGTCGGGGCTACTTGCGGGGCCGGTCGAGCCAGGTGTCCTGGAGGCGCGTGCGGTCGCCGTCGAGGGCGAAGCTGTCGATGCCGAACTGCTTGTGCAGGAGTTCGTGCATGGGATGGGGCATAAGGGGAGCCGAGGCGTTTGCCCATATGAACCTTGATGGAACATGTTCGGCAAAGGACGAATTGTTCACCCCCCGGCACCGTCAAAGACCGAACTCAGTCAGATAAGTCGAACATGTTCACTCCGTGAGTGAACCGGCATGGATGACCCGCCCGACAGGCTGGTCGTGCGGCTCCACCGGCACCGGCCCCATCTGGCAATCGAACGCCACCCCGATGCTCTGGCGCACGTCGCCAAGAAGTCGATCGTAGAATCCGCCACCCTGGCCCAAGCGATGCCCCTCCTGCGCGAAGGCTACGCCAGGCACAATGGCCAGATCCACCTCGGACGGCGCCACGACCGGGCAGCCGGGCAGAGGCTCCATGATGCCAAACGCCCCCGGCGCCAGATCGCCCCAGCCGTGCACCGCGTGCAGCACCAAGCGATCGCCATCCACGCGAGGGAACACGACTCGTTTGCCCTCGCGAAACGCTGCATTGCCGAGGCTGCTCACGGACAACTCCGGCGGCTTGCTGCGATACAAGAGAACCGTGCGCGCGGCGGCCCAAGACGGGGAAGCCATGACGGCCGCGTTGACCAACTCCTCCTCCATCGCGCGCTGGCGCGGATTCAGGGCGGCCATGCGCTGGCGAACCAGCGCGCGAAGCTGAGGCTTGTCCACGGCCGGGGCAAGGACCCAGGCATTAGAAACCCGAGGGGAAGAAGGAAAAGAGAAGGGCTTCAGCAGGGGCGCGCGGCGATGCCAGCACTCGAAGCATCGTTGCGCCCATCGCTGTCGCCCTCGGCGGCAATCTGCGCGGTGTTGGTCAGCGCAAACCCGCACGCCATGCGGTCGGTGAAGGCAGACAGCTCAACGGCCGCCGCGGCCCCCACATCCAGGTCGAACCAGCAGGAAAGGTCCCTGCCGTCCAAGACACAGGAGGAGGCGTCCGGGCCCGTCAGGTACCACGTGCGGCGCACGTCGGGAAGCGCATCTGCCAGCGAAACCTCCAGGGCCCCCTCACCGATGTTCTCGACCATGATGTGCAAGACGACCTGCTCGGCATCCTGGAATGCCTCTTGCGTGACGCGCGCGTCCAAGAACGGGGGTTCCGCCTCGGTCTCGTTGGCCGAGGGTTGCTGACCTTCTCCCGCTTCGGGCTCGCCATCTTCTTCGCCGGCCGCATCTGGATCTTCGTTGCCAGGCGACTCCTCGGCAGGCGCGTCATCGGCAGGCGCGTCGTCCGCAC
This sequence comes from Thermoplasmatota archaeon, assembly GCA_041630755.1. Taxonomy (GTDB): domain Archaea; phylum Thermoplasmatota; class E2; order JACPAO01; family JAHFTW01; genus JBFKLD01. Next base: position 9,370 of record JBFKLD010000021.1, on the reverse strand, counting down.
CGTCCGCTTCGGGCGGGGCCGTTTCGTTCACGCCGCCCGGGCTGGTTCCATTTCCGACATCCGCGGTCTCGTTGCCGCCATCGATCGTCTCGTTGCCGGGAGCCGAGGTCGCGTTGTCTTGCGGTTCATGCGCCGGCACCTCTGGTACGGCTGGCGTGACGGCGCTGGGGTCCTCACACGTGGCCGCAGGGTCGATGAAGTACGTGTCCGGGTTGTGACGGGCATGCCCATGCTCGAAGCTGTCCTCGGCCACGACGATCTTCACGTACCCGTCGCCCGCCTTGTGGCAGATGCCGATCTTGTCATCCTGGATGCCGACGGCACTCACGCCCCCGGCAACGACCAGCACCGCGATGGTGGCCATGGTGAACCAGGGCTTGCGGGCGGTCTGCTTGCTCATCTTCTTGTGGTATTGTTGTGCGTTCCATCCTTTCACAGTCATGCTGTGCCTCCGGGGCTTGGCCCCACACCGGCACGGCCCCCCGCCCGACATAAGGCTCCTCGCCGGTCCGTGCGTGAACCGCAGCCGAACCTCGCAGCGATGCGTGACGGGCGTGCGCGGGACGCGTTCAATCTTCGCAGAGTGCCGTGTGCACGACCGGCACCTTGTGCGTCACTGCACGCGCCACCAAGCCCACAAACGCCTCATGCGGCGCCTTCGCGGGTTGAAGCTCCCGCATCCATCGGCGCACCCGCCCCGGGTCCTCAATGGAGTAGATGCTCTCCCGCCCCATGCGCAGGCATTGAAGCAGCCCCGCATCGCGCATGCGCCGCAGATGGTAGGAGACGCTCGTTGCGGGAACATCCAGCTCGCGCGCCACCTCCGACACGCTCCACTCGGCATCCAGCAGAACTGCAAGCAAGTCGGCCCACGCAGGATTGCGCAACCCGTGGATGACAGGCGCATCGCGGGGATCGACATCCCCAGCCACGAACAGTGTCCGGCGGCGCCCGCACTGGTAGGCGAAGACCACCCCGTGCTTCTCCAGCTGACGCACATGATGCTCCACGCTGCCAAGAGCCAAGCATACCTCGCGGCTGATGGCGCGCGCATGGGTGCCGGGCTTCGCCTGGATGGCGTCGAACACGCGGCGTCGGGTGGGCTGCCGAAGCAGAACCCGGCGAGCATTGGAGTGCATGGGGATGCGTCCCGCGAAGCGGGGCCATGCTGGAGACTTGGCACGCTAAATGCGTTTTGAATCCGCTCAACAGGAATCAATGTACAACGGTGTCCACCCGCTGTCCCGGCGGCCACAAAGGTCAAACCTCCGCCCTGGCCTGGAGCCGCTATGCGTGCCCTGCTTGTCGCAAGCATCCTTCTTTTGGCCGGCTGCGCGGCCCCTGTGGACGACGTCGTCGTGCCGGAGCCCGAACCCCTGCCCCTTCCAGACGAAGTCCTGATTGAAGCCAGCGGCGACATGGTTGGCGGCGTCAACGAGGGTTGGATCTTCCAAGTGGACCCCCGCTACCAGCGCTTCGACGCCAGTGTCTGCGTCGGCGGCATCGAGTCCGACTTCTTCGTGATGCACGACTACACGATCGGGTTGTCAAACAAGAACGGCACCCATGGCGCCGTCGAAGAGGGATCGGGCAACAGCATCCGCACGGGCACGCCGATGTGCCTCGACTTTTCCGTGCGCCCTGGCGACACCAACGTGACGGGCGACTGGTTCGTCATTGTGGACGCGGCGCCAAGCGCTGCGACCTACAGCGTCTACGTGAACGTCCGGTACTGACGACGCGTTTATCATCCGGCCACCTCTCGCCGCGCCATGGTAGAGCAGTGGCTTGCGGACTACGACACGCAAGACCTATGCATTGCAACGGCGGCGAGCCACTCGTCGCTCCAGATCTTCCACGGCGCCAAGGCCGCGGGATTCCGCACGATGGCCATCGTGGCGGGCGACCGAGACGTGCGCTACTATGACGCGTACCCGGCCGCGCGCCCGGACAAGATTCTGCGCCTCGACTCGTTTGCCGAACTGGCAGGCATGGCCGAGGAGCTTCGCAAGGACAACGTCATCATCGTGCCGCACGGGTCCCTGATCGAGTACCTTGGTGCCAAGGAATTCACCCAGATCGAGGTGCCCGTCTACGGCAACCGGCACGTCCTGGACTGGGAATCCAACCGCGACAAGGAGCGCCAGTGGCTCGAAGCCGCCGGCATCACCATGCCCAAGGAGATCGCAGACCCCAAAGACATCGTGGAGCCGGTCATCGTCAAGTACCACGGCGCCAAGGGCGGCAAGGGCTTCTTCATCGCGAAGAACTACCACGAGTACAAGCGGCAGATCCAGGAAGGCGAACCCCACACGATCCAAGAATTCGTGATGGGCACCCGCTACTACCTGCACTACTTCCACAGCCGCCTGGACGACGATGGATTCACGCTCGAAGGCGGCGGCAACTTGCAGATGCTCAGCATCGACCGGCGCGACGAATCCAACATTGACGAGCTGAACCGCATCGGCTCCATCAAGGAGCTGCAGGAGCATGGCATCGACCCCCAATTCGTGGTCACGGGCAACATCCCGATGGTCATCCGCGAGAGCCTCCTGCCCAAGGTGTTCCAGATGGGTGAAGGCGTCGTCAAGGAGTCCTACTCCCGCTTCGGCGGCCTGTGGGGCTCGTTCTGCTTGGAGACCATCGTCACACCCGACCTGGAGTTCAAGGTGTTTGAGATCAGCGCCCGCATCGTGGCCGGCACCAACCCGTTCATCGGAGGCAGCCCCTACAGCGAGATGATCGCGCCGAACCTGAGCACCGGCCGCCGCATCGCCGACGACATCGCCAAGGGCGCCAAAACGGGCCGCTTGAGCGAGATCCTGACGTAAGAAACGCGGCCAAGCGGCCCACCAGGCCGCCCAGTTTCCCGCCAACGTGCTTAACCCGGCGAGAGCCATGCCCCGGCGTGCACCTGTTGCTGGTGGTCGCCGCATTCGCGGGTTGCCTCGCCCTCGTCTTCGCGGGCACGGCGCTTTTCGTGACGCGCTTGCGCACGGGCTGGGCAGAAGCCCTTGCAGCCGAGGGCGTTGTCACTGCCCTCCTGGCACTCTCCGTCCAGGCGACGGTCCATTTCGTCGTCCCGAATGCCTTGGCGGAAACGGGCAACCTCAGCTTGACGGCGGTTGGATGGCTGCGGCTGTTCGACTTGGCGTCGGTGTGCGTCCTCGGCTGGGGGCTCACGGTCGCAGCCACAATCTTGCACGTCGGCAAACCTTGGGTGTGGAAGGCCATCGCGTTGTTCTACATCGGGACCGCATTCTACATGCTCAACATCGTGTGGTTCCACCCGCCCCATGACATCGGAGCCAACCATTGGCGCGTGTTCCTCGGGGACGCCGCCATCACGCGCGACCACCCAGAGTGGGCCCGGGCCATGACGGCCGTGTACGCCCTGCCCGTGCTGGCCTCAAGCTACAGCCTGCTCAAGCCCCCCGGAACGAAGCCCTTGCGGACGTTCCGCCTGCGAGCGATCAGCTCCGGGCTGTTCATCATCGCGATGTTCGGATTCCTCGGCATGGCCATGGGAGCCGCGGACCGGCCCGACTGGAGCCTCTGGGGCCTCCTCGTGTCGACCGCGGGCGCCTCAGCGATGCTGCTTGGCTACCGGCCCCCTAAGTGGGTGCGTGCGCGCCTCGAGCCAGAAAAGAAGGCCGCCCAGACGTGGCCCGGGCTCCACGATCAGAGCATCCAATAGACGATGAGGCCGAAGCCCATGGCCGTGTAAGCCATGGTGATCCACCAGCCCCACCGCAGCAGCCAGACCTTGCCACGCACGTGTTCCGGGATCTCCGGCTCTTCGACGTCAGGCGCGTGCGGCTCGAACTTGTTGAAGGCCACGAGCCGTTTTCAGGCACGCACGGGCATAAGCGTTGGGGCCTTGGAGGGTTGCGAGGCCGACCCGTTGGGCTTGGCCGTGACGCCAGCCGGCCGTGCGGGGTTGCCCACCGGCGTCGGGCCTGCCGGGGCCTTCGGCGCACGTGCGGGACCCTTGGGGCGCAGGATCTGGTTGGCAAACTCCAGCACATCATCATCGGCGATGCCCGGGATCGGCACCCCGAGGCGTTGCCCGTTGGCCACGACTTCCACGACCTCCTGGCGGCCGTAGGCATGCAAGATGGCCGCACCGGCCGCCGCGCCAAAGACCATGACCAGGACGGGAACGACCAGGAAGGCGCTCGACAAAAGCGCCATGCCCTCGAAGGCACCCAAAGCAATCAAGGCCACTGCGAAGCAAGCCGATGCCGCCACAACGCCAGCCGGGCGGGCCCTATGGACGACGCTGATGGACGTGATGGCGCGACGGTCGACCACGTGGCGCTTGTGAAGGCGGCCCGTGGCCAGGCCGTACAAGAAGCGAGGCGTGAGCACCCAGCCGTTCTTGCCGGTGAACACGCCCTTGGTGACCAGGCCTTGGTCAAGGACATCCACGATGGGTTCCCCAGGAGGCATCAGGTGCGTCCGGTAGATGCGGTGCTGGATCCGGCCCAGGCCGTCCGGACGGGCGCGGATCGGGCGCGCGGGGGGCCCCATGGGGGCTCCTGTCTGCGCAGGCTTGGGCGAAGCGGCGCGCGCGTTGGGCAGCGCATCCAGCAGGGAGGCGATCTCGTCCGGATAGTTGCAGGACTTGCACACCTTCGGCTGTCCCTCCGCAAACGTATGCTTCGCCCTGCAACGGGGGCACAAAAACGCAGCCACGGTACGCAATTGGCACACATGGTCAAAAGTGTCACCCACGGCAACGTCAAACGTGCACGCGAGCTGGCCGCACCGTGCGCATCCTGCTTGCCCAAGCCGAAGTGGAACTGCCCCCCGACGAAATCCGCGGCCACCCCGCCGTCCGCATGCATGCCAAGCGGATGGACAAGAAGGTAGACCAGATCCTTCTCGACCAGAACCACCACGCTGCCGCCCTCAAGAAGCTGGACGACGGCGAAGCACGCGGGCGCCCCGACATCACGCACTTCACGCTCCTGACGATCCTCGAGTCGCCTCTGGCAAAAGCCGGCGGCGTCGAGGTGGCCGTGCACACGCGTGGCGGGCACTTGATCCGCTTCCGGCCCGGCACCCGCCTGCCACGCGGCGAAGCCCGCATGCATGGACTGCTGGCCAAAGTGCTCCGGGATGGCGCGAGCCAAGACAAGGAGCCCTGGGTGTGGGTCGAGACCATCTGCACGGCGGAGGAAGCCCTCAAGCGGTTCGCGGAGGGAACCGTCGTGCGCCTCGACGAAGGAGGCACCGCGACGACGCCCGATGCCGCCGTGGCAGACGCCAAGACATTCGTGCTCGGCGCGTACCCCGCTGGCCCTTGGAGCCAAGCCTGGAAGGATGCCGCGCCCCAAACCGTCTCCCTGTGGCCCGAGCCCCTGGTCGCCTGGGCCGTGGCCGCCGAGCTCGCCGCCGCCGGGCGCCGCGCAACAGGAGCATAACACGACAAGGCGGCCACAATGGCCAAATAGGGCGAACCCGGGTCGAAGGTGATGGCCCGCATCCCCGTCATTGCGCTTGCCCTTCTTGCCCTCGCAGGAACAGCTTCGGCTGAATTCTTCCAAGAGGACACCGCCGACCACCACCCGTTCGCCGTGGCGGACCCCGACGTGTGGCTCCCGATCCTCCGCGACACCGGCGACGTCCAGGCGGCGCAAGCGGCTGCGGCCGAATCCCTGGAGACCTACTACGGCCTGCAACCCCTTGGGGACGCCAACAAGGATGGCGCCGAAGACGTCGTGCGCATCACCATCGACCACGACGACAGCGATGACGTGCTGATCGAGGCCATCAGCGGGCGCGACCTCGAAACGGTCCTCTGGGACTTCGAGGTCCGCCGCGGATTCGCCTACATTGGCGGCGACTACAACGAAGATGGCGTGTACGATCTCGTGACGGGCGAGATCGACTACCAGGACAGCCAGCGCAGCACGAGCCGCGGCTGGGTGTACGAGCTCGACGGCCAGACGGAGTACGAAGTTCTCGACGGCCGCGACGGAAAGCTCCTCTTCGAGCTGGACGCACCCTTCCACGCGTTCGTGCACTCCGAAGGCAACTCCATCATCGTGGCCGACGAAGGCCGCGAGGAGTACGTCGTCGAGATCTCCTCGCTCACGCACGGCCTGCTCGACGCCCCCGGCGCCGACTTGTTCCACCTGCGCCTCTCAGACGTGACCGACTATCGCTACACGATCCTGCTCGAAAGCCACTACGACTGGGAATTCTCCATCACGACCGGCATCAGCCGCTACACGCTTGACGGCGACGAAATGTTCTCCGTCGGCGCCCCCGACAACTCCTACGGCTTCCTCGACGCAGCCCGCGACGTAGACGGCGACGGGTTGTCGGAGCTCCTCTTCACCTACACGGACCCGTTGCGCATGGGCTACAGCTCGACCCTCCTGCGCGGAGAAGAGCGCGAACCTGCGCCGGCCCCCTACACGGTCCTGTACGTCGACGGAGCCACCGGGGAGACCATCTTCACCGAGGAATCCGAGCCCATGCTCGGCTACGCCTACGCATCCTTCGTCGGGAACATCTACGGTGACGGCGAAACCATCGCCTTCAGCACGTACGATGACCGCAGCACCATCACTTTGTTCGACCTCCAAGGAAACGAGGTGGACACCCACGAGGACCGCGACCACCTGTTCCTCGGGCGCCTCGGCGACGTCAACGGCGACGGGCTCGACGAGCTGGCCCTGGTCGAATCCGACGGCAACGACGGCCGCCTCGGCGCGGCAGACAACAATCTCCAATTCATCTGGAGCAAGCACTTCGATGACGACGACAGCGCCCTCTTCTTGCCTTGGGACTTCGATGGCGACGGCATCCGTGACGTCGGCACCGAAGACGAACGGGACGAAGAGGTCAGCCTCCTGAGCGGCGCCACTGGCGAAACGCTCTGGACCTTCGAGTTCGACGAAACCATCGTCGGCTTGGATTTCGTGCAAGACATCGGACGCGACGGCGGACACGACATCCTCATGCTCGCCTTCCCCGACGCCGACGAAGAAACCGAGGAATACGCAGATCTGGAAGGCTTCCTCCACATGTACGACGGCGCCACGCTCGAGCTTCTGTGGACGAAACTGGCCTACCAACCCGACTTCCACGAAGACATCACCGCCACCAACCCCTACGTCTACGCCCACGGCATCGGCGACCTGAGCGGCGACCGCGGCCACGACCTCATCATCAACGTCGGCTCGATCGAGTTCTACTCGTTCACCTTCACCTGCAGCGGCTCCTTCACCGGCTCCAACTGCGAGTACGAAGAGCACGGCCCCGACGGCATCCCGCTGAGCACGACGATGATCGTCGCCGGCGGCAACGGAGAGACCCTCCTGCGCTACGACAACATGCCCACCGAAGAGCTGAGCCCCGAAGAGCTGGCCACCCTCATGGGTGCCGAGCAGACCGAAGCCGGCGTCGAGCTGCAAAGCAGCCTCAACGGAGGCCTGACGCCCTTTGGCCTGAGCCTCCTGCTGGTCGGCAGCATCATCGGCGCCGTCGCCGTGGGCTACCTGCTTCGCAGGAAGGTCACCGCAGACGCTTGAAGATGAAGATCACCTTCTGCGTGCCGCCAAAATCCCCCGTGGTGCTGGCCGTGGACACAAGCTCCCAGCCCTCCGCGCCAAGGCGATTCAGGCGGTCCTCCACCACATTGTCCTCCACTTTGCCGCCGAAGAGACCCTTGGCCTCGACGTGCTCGACTTTGTATTGCCAGGTTCCGCCCACACCCTAGGTAGGCAGAGCTTTGTTTACAAACGGTGGGGATAGAACCCCTGAGGGCTCAGGGGATGCTATTCCTTGTCCTTGATGCGCTTCATCGTGAACAAGCTCTCGCGCTCCATCTCTTCGAGACGGAAGGCGATGAACGTCTTCACTTCCTCCAGATCGGGCAGGACCTTGAACTCCAGCGCATTCACGCGGCGCTTGGTCTTCTCCACCTCATCCAGAAGGCGCTTGATGCTGGTTTCCAGCTCCGCCGCAGCGATCAGCTTCTCCACCAGGTCCTCGTAGGCCGTCACGGCCTCATCGACCGCCGCGCTGGTGCCGACAATGCCGTACCCGCGCTCGGTCAAGCCACGCTTCTCGTGGTCGGACTCGATCTTCGGAACACGCACACCCATGATGTTGTGCTCCTTCAAGGCCACACGCGGGGCATTGCCGGACGTGTTGGCGATGCTGCGAAGCGCCAGACCGCCTTCCACGGCAGCCGCGACGTCCACAGCCTCCTGAGCCTCATTGTAGGCAGCCACGAGCTCATTGCGGAGCGTCTTGACCTTCGGCAGGATGGCGAAGATCTCGTACATAAGACCGTCACGCTTGCGCTTCAACAGGTTGTAGCCGGACTGGCTGAGCTTGATCTTGCGCTTGACATTGATCAGCTCGCTGCGTGTCGGCGTGACGTTCTGGGCCGCCATGGCTGTCGCCGCCCACAGCAGGGCCCTTCTAAGCGGTTGCGGCGGCCAACCCCGGCCCCCCGGGCCTTCGCGCTACCGCTGAACGATGCCTTCAATATGATGGAACCGCGTCGAATCAATGTGCCCGGGGTCTCCCTCGACCGTGCCGCAAAAGCGTCGGATGCCGACTACCCGTTGGCCCGTTACACGCTCCAGGTGCGCCTCGGCATGGAATTTGGCGACCTCGAGGTGCCTCCTGCCGCCCAGAGGCGCATCGCCATGGACCTCCTGCGGCGGCTCATCGAGGAATCCACCGCCGACGAGCTGGTCCTCTACACGGACCTCGACCAGGCACCCCCCACGAAGAGCCCCCTGGCCACCGGTGCCTGGGAGAAGCCCCCCGAGCTGGACCTGCGCGTCGTCAAGTCGGCGCACAAGATTGTCGAGCGCGTGGCCGAGAAAGGCATCGGCGGCCGGGCCGTCATGGCCAGCGAGCTCATCGCCGGCGGCGACCTGAGCGCCCCCACGGTGGGGCGCCTCCTGAAGGAAGGGGAGCCTGGGTCGGGATACTTGGCCCGCTTCGTGCGCGCGACCCCCCATGGCAGGACCAAGGCGCTGGATCTGACGGAAGAGGGGCGCATCCTGGCAAGCCGGATCCGCGCAGGGACTGTGCCGGTCTAGTCCTGGTGCTGGGCGATCGCCCACGCCTGCCGGCAATCCGATTCGTTGTACGCTTTCAACACGGTCCAAGCCCGCTTGGTTCCAGCGGGGAGCTTGTCCACATCTGCGTGTGCCGCGAGACCGGCCCGAAGCCGGGCGATGGCCGCCGCGGGCCCCCCGGCCGGCCGCGCGGCCACGGGCACGCCAAGCTGCTTCGCGACGAAGGCTTGGGTCCATCCCTCCTTGGGCTTTGCAATGCCTCGGGCATGCATCAGCCGGACCCCCACCTTCCGCGCGTCCCGATAGTACGG
>JBFKLD010000020.1:0-10853 GCA_041630755.1 Thermoplasmatota archaeon | reverse complement strand
AGCCGTTGTGCACGAGTGTGAAGTTCATGCCGGCCACCAGCATGAAGAGAAGCACGACTCCTTGCAGCCAACCGTTTGCGGGAACCATGAACCCACCCGTCGAGACGGTGCCCATGGTCACCAGCGTCGCGTCCAGGATGGCTTGCTTGTAGCCCGCGTCTTGCACGAGGCGCCCAACCAGCATCACGATGAACAAGACGGCGGAGAGGCCCAGGTAGGTGGTCCAGAGCAAGCGCGCGGTCTGGATCACGCGCGGGCGCAGGCGTGTGGCGTGTCCTGCCGTGTGGGGCATGACTTGGAGCCCGGAAGTGAGACGGGCCATGATGGTCACCGCCAGCACGATGATCCCCATGCCCCCAAGATACTGGAGCGTCGCACGCCAGATGATGAGGCTCACCGGCGCGGAAACCAGAAGCGACGAGGAGGTCGTGGTGAGGCCGCTCATGCTCTCGAAGAACGCGTCCACCGGGTGCATGCCGGCAAACAAGAACGGGATCATGGACAAGGCGGCAACGATGAGCCACCCGATGGCCAAGGCGACGTAGGATTCGCGGTCGCGCACGTCGCTGTTGCGCTCGCCCCGCCGGCGCGCCAAGATCTTGACGGGAGCCCAAAGAAGCGCCATGGCAAGGGCGGTGGCGGCGTACCACCCGACGGTCGAGGGGATGCCTTGGCCGGCGTCGTAGGCAAACGCGAAGACGACGGGCACGAGCAAGCTGAGGCTGAAGATGGCGATGGCGCTCGCCATGGCGTTGCCGATGCGCAGGAGCCGGGAGGCCCCGTTCATTTGAACAGGCGCTCCATCGGCCCGATGCTGTGGCTCAGGGCGTACGCGACCACTGTGTCGCCTTCTTCGATGGTGTCGTCACCGCGGGGGAGGATGACGTCCTGGCCCCGGACCACGGCGGCCACGATGCTGTCGCGGGGCCACCGGATGTCACGGATGGCCCTGCCGGCGGCCTTGGCGCCGGAGGCGACTTTGAACGTCAGCAGCGATTCTTCACCTTGGTGCCGCAGGCTCAGGTCCTCGGTGGCGGGGTGCACGTGGCGCATGATGCTGCCGACGGTGCTCAGGCGCGGCGCGACGGCGAGGTCGAGCTGGAGCGTTTCGAGGAACTGCTTCATCTCGGTCTGGTGGATGACGGCCACGTTCATGCCCACGCCCAAGTGCTTGGCCATGAGGGAGGCAAGGACATTGTACTCTTCGTTCCCGGTGGCGCCAACGAATGCGTCGAAGGTGTCCACGTTCTCCTGCAGGAGCAGGCTGCGGTCCTTGGCATCGCCGTGGACGATGAGTGTGCGCTTGAGGCGCTCGCCTGCCCACATGCAGAGCTTTGGGTCCTTCTCGATCAGCACAACGTCGCACTTGCTCTGCTCCAGAAGCAGCGCCAAGTGGACACCGACGCGGCTGGCACCGGCGATCATGACGCGCTTGATCTCCTTCGTCGTGGTGTACTGCCGGGCGCGGCCGATGTACGGCTCGACTTCCTTCAGGACATCCATGCCGCTGAGGGCCATGAGCAGGCGGTCGTGGACCTGGAAGCGCGTGTCGCCACGCGGGATGATGACTTCGTCGCCACGGTAGATGGCAAACAGGTTGAAGCCGCGCGGGGGCTCCACGTCGGCCACGCGGCGCCCGACCACGAACGCGGTTTCCGTGACCCGCCCCTCGGCGATGACGACGCGGCCCTGGGCGAAGACTTCGGCGTTTGTCAGCTGCGGTTGCTTGAGCAGCCGCCGGATGCGGATGGCAGCCACCATGTCGGGGCTGACGGCCACATCGATGCCCATCGCGGCGTAATCCGTCGAGTAGGGGACGTTGAGGTAATCGGTGCCGTTCATGCGGCAGATTGTGCGCGCCCCGTAGGTTTTGGCCAAGGCGCAGGCGACCATGTTGATCTCGTCCACGCCGGTGCAGGCGATGAACAAGTCCGCATCCGCAATGCTGGCCTCCTCTTCCAGGAGGTCCTTGTTCCCGATGCTGCCGAAGATGCTCAGCACGTCGAGGTCTTGCAGCCGCTCGAGGCGGCTTTCTTGGTTCTCCACGACCGCGACGTCGTGTCCCTCTTCACGCAAGGCACGGGCGACGTGGTACCCGACCTCCCCTGCGCCGCCGACAACGACGTACACAAGCCGCAGACTCCTCGGCAGGGCGCTTAAGACGTTCGGTGGGGCTCCAGGAGGGACCCTAGACGAACGGCAGAGCGTGGAGTGCCGCCGGAAGGCGCCGCCCGCGCACGTCCAGCGCGAGGCCCTCGTGCTGGCCGTCGATGTACGCCAGCGCGATGCCCCTGCCGAGCGTGGGGCTCATGGTGCCACTGGTCACGACACCCACTTGCGCGTCGCCGGCCATGACCGGATACCCATGGCGCGGCACGCCCTTCTCGAGCACGAGGCCGCAAAGGCGCGGGTGGCCGGCGGCCTTTTGCGCCTCCAGGGCCGCTTTGCCAAGGAAATCCACATCCCAGTCGATGACGAAGTCAATGCCTGCTTCCAGGGGCGTCCGGCCGCCTTCGAATTCGTTGCCGGCCAGGCAGTAGCCCTTCTCGAGGCGCAGGGTGTCGCGGGCACCCAAGCCGATGGCGCGGATGCCAAACTCTTGGCCCGCGGCCATGATGGCATCCCAGAGAGTCTTGGCGGCTTCGGCAGGGGCGTAGATCTCGACGCCCTTCTCGCCGGTGTAGCCCGTTCCGCTCACGCCTACGTGGACGCCTTCGATGTGGGCATGCACGATGCGGTGGAACTTCGGCGCGTCGTCTGTGAGCTTGGCAAGCACTTTGCGGGCGTGGGGGCCCTGCAAGGCGAGGATGGCCGTGTCCGCGCTCATGTCGGCGACGTCCACGTCTCCGACAGCGTGGGCCAGCAGGTGGTTGCGCGCGTCTTCGTTGCGGCCGGCGTTGGGGACCATGTGGAACTTGTCGCCCACTCGGAAGATGAACGTGTCATCGAGGATGGTGCCATCATCGCGCAGCAAGACACTGTACTTGCCTTTCCCATCCGGGAGGGCTTCGGCGTTGAAGGGGCACACGGCGCTGATGGTCGCGGCGGCGCCAGGGCCCGAGATCCACAAGTTGCTCATGTGGCTCACGTCGAACAGGCCGACGGCTTCGCGCACGCTCTTGTGTTCGTCCTTGATGGACCCGTAATGCACCGGCATGTCGTAGCCGGCGAATTCGGTGAACGTGGCGCCGAGGGCGGCGTGGGTGTCGTAGAGCGGCGTGCGCACAACGCGGCGAGGAAAACGCCGCTTTCAATCCTTGCTCAGGCCAGGACCATCAGCTCAACGCGTCCGCAATCGACGCATTGGCAGCTTCCCGCGTCGATGGGCGTGTGCTGCGCGGGAGTTTCACAGTGCGCGCAGTAGGCATCGAGGGTTCGGGTGTAGTCCATGGGTGGCCCGACGGCCCAGCGTATATGAAGCTTGACGTGCGCGGGCCTTTGGGGAATCACCCCCAACAGGAGAGCGCCTTCGAGATGCGGCGGCGATGGTCCGCGCCGCAACCGCGCCCTTGGCGTGCCCAGCCACCGCCCGGGCGTGCTTCAGGCCGAACCATCGCGTGCCCAGGCATGCACTTCCCGGGCCAGCGCGGCGTGCGATTCGACCACACAGTCGGCCTCCGCCAGCGCGTTTGCGGGCATCGTGGTGGTGATGGCGACGACGCGGCCGTAGCCGGCGGCCTTGGCGCTCTGGATGCCGCGCACGGCATTCTCCACGGCCATGCACGTAGCCGGGTCCACGCCCAGTGCCTCCGCTGCCCGCGCGTAGGGCTCTGGGTGCGGCTTGTCGTGGGTGTACGATTCTTGGGTCATGATCGCGTCGAAGCGCGGCACCCAGGCAGGCACCAGTGCTTCGAGGTTCGCGCGGCGCGTGCCCGTCACGAGCCCCCGGGGCCCGGTGGCCGCCTCCAGGGCCGCTTCAGCTCCGGGGTAGACGGGGGGCTTTCCAAGGGCGAGGAAGATGCGCTGCTTCTCGTCCGCCAGGGCGCGCATGTTCTGGCCGTCGCGGGCCTTGGCCCCGAGCAAGTCGCGCAAGATGGTCTCGCTGCGTGCGCCCTCGTGCTCAAAGACGTCTTGGTCCGCGACGCGCACGCCGAAAGGTTCCAGCACGCGGCGGTAGGCTTCGGCATGCTGCTCCATGCTCTGGCAAAGCACGCCATCAAAGTCGAACACGACGGGTCGCACGCGCGGCCATGGGGGCCAGAGTATTTGCGCGCAGCGGCACGGCTATGGCTGGGGATGGGTTGCGCACCGCGTGGAGTGCGGCGCATGGCAGGTCACGGCGACAGGGGCAACCGCAGTTCTGCCGAACCTGAACGTGCGCGGCCAGCGGCGCCAAGTGCTGGCGCTGTTTGACGGCGCCGGCAAAGACGTCGCCCTGAAGGCCGTGCGGGCGGAGGCAAAGCACGGCCCGAGCCATGTGCTGGCAGGCATCAATCAGCATGTGCAGGACGCAGGCCTGGAAGCCTCCGGCCTCGTGGCGTTCCTGCCCGACGATCCGGAGGTGGACGTGGCCGTGGCGTGCGTGGGGGACGTGGCATTCTACACGACAACTGCGGCGGGCCATCTGCAACGGCGCGGACCACAGGACGGAATCGGCCATGCCCTCGACGATGCCCTGGGGCGGCCGACGATGCGCGGGCACGTGTTCCCGATGAACCTCAGCGACGCGCCGGTGCTGCTGTGCTCCTACACGCTGGCCAAGACCGTGGACCCGTTTCTGCTGGAGCAGCTGCTGCAGGCACCCGAAGGGGTGCGCGAGACGGCACTGGAGTTGGTTCTAGACGCGGGCCACGACGCCGGCGTGCGCGGCTCGCTCGCCCTGGGGGTCCGCGCGTGAAGCAAGACATCCGCGACAGCGTGTGGCAGACGCTCGAGGAGGAGAAGGCGGCCGCGTTTCCGTTTCCCCCAGCGGGACGCATTCCGAATTTCCGGGGCGCTCCGCGGTGCGTGGCGCATGCAGAGAAGCTTGACGTCTGGCAACAGGCGCGGGTGCTGAAGGTCAACCCCGATGCGCCGCAGCGCCCCCTGCGGGAGGCGGCGCTCAAAGCGGGCAAGACCCTCTACATGGCAGTGCCGCGGCTGACGGAGGAGGCATGCTTCTGGCGCCTCGATCCGGCGAAGCTGGGCGACAAGATCCGCACAGCGGCCACCATCAAGGGCGCCGCTGAGCTGGGCGAGCCGGTGCGCCCCGAGGACATGGCCCCGATCGACCTGGTGCTGGTCGGCGCAGTCGCCGTGGACCGGCGCGGCGGGCGCCTGGGCAAAGGCGGAGGCTACAGCGACCTCGAATTTGCTCTGGCCCGGGCCCATGGACTCGTGCGGGAGGACACGCCCGTGATGACGAGCGTCCATCCGCTGCAGGTCTGGGACGAGGTGCCGATGGAGCCCCACGATGTGCCCCTTGACATTGTGCTGACGCCGGACGGCCCCGAGGAGATCCACCGCCGGCTGGCGCGCCCCGCAGGCATTGACTGGTCACTGCTGTCGTCGGATGCCTTGGCCGCGATGCCGCCCGTGGGGGCGGCCCGGGGTGCCCGCAAGCGGGATTTGGGCATCCTGGACAGTGTGGAGCGCCTGGACGAGCTTCGCAAGAAGCGGCCAAAGCGCCAGGCCCGCGATCCGGGGTTGGACCTGGACGGCGTGTGGTGAATCAGGCAGGGAACGCGTAGGTCTGCTGCACCGTTCCGCACTGCACGCACACGCAGCTGCCTTCGTCGTCCTCCACGAGGTGCTTGACGGTGTCTTCGCAACTCGAGCAGTAGGCATCAATCCTGTGTGCATCGCTCATAGTGGGTGGCAGAAGCCTGGCCGCTTAGACCCTTTCGCAGGGGGCTCTGAAACAACTACAAAGACCCCATGGGAAACCATGGTCAGATGTGGCCATCGGCCCCAAAATCGCGTAGCATCCCACGCGGGCCCGGCGACCGCCCCGCACGGGGTGACCGGCGCGCACAAAAGGAAAGGAAAGAGGAAAAGGAGGCGGACCCGGAGGGATTCGAACCCTCGTCAAAGGCTCCGCAAGCCCTCAGGATATCCAAGCTACCCCACGGGTCCAGCTGCGGTAGGCCGTCGCACATAGGACCCCTATTTCAGGGTATCCACTTCGGCCACGGCTTCCAGCACCAGATCGAGGTGCCGGTCGGGGTGCGTGGCCTCCAGCTGCTCCAACGCGATTCCGAACGCCACGACCCGTTCCGGCGTCGCCTGGAGCACGCTGTCGTCCTCGATGGGGGCGAGGCTGTGGATGAAGAGCTGGAGCGCGTCGCTTGCCTTGTCCCCAAAGGCGACAGCCACGGCCTCCTCGCAACCGTCGGGCACGCCCATCTTGGCGATGGCCTTCTGGATCTGCCGCACGCCCGCCACGTAGCGCGTGAATTCGACCTCCGGCCGGTCCGCGTGGGCACGGCCCTCAGCCATGGCGCGCTCCGCGTGGTCGGCAGCACTTTGCAGGTGCGCTTCCCCCACAATGCGGTCTGCCCGCAGCACCTGCAAGGGCGCAACACGGTTGGCCTTCTTCGCAGCCAGCAGCACATCGTCCAAACGCAACGGGCCGCGCAGGCCCGCCCAGACCATCCTCATTCGAAGTCGGCGAGGCGCACCTGGCCTTTGTCTTTGTCGGCCTTGGCTGCATCCGAGGCAGGCCCTGGGCTCGCCTCGGGCGCATCCAGATCAACAGGCGTGGCCGCCTTGGCCGGCTTCGAGGGCCTGGAAGGCGCGTCGGGCACATGCGCACCCACTTGGCGCAGGATGTCGCGGGCAAGCTTCTCGCCAAATCCGGGAAGCGTCGCGATGCGTGCCAGGGGCGCCTTGGCGATGTCGGCCGGTTTGCGAAAGCCATTGGCCAGCAGCGTGCGGGCGCGGATGCGGCCGACCCCTTGCAGCTTCACCATCGGCAGCGCATCGGCACGGATGCCGTGCTCGAGGCGCAAGCCCAGGTCCATGAGCGGTTTCTGCCAATCCGGGCGCAGTGCCCGCGCAAGCTCCCGAAACGCATGCAAGAGCCACTTGCCCGTGTCGAGGCGCAAGCGGATGTCGCCGGGGCCGATCTGGAAGCCTTCTTCGATCTCGCGCTGCGGCTTCTCCTCGATCCAATCCCACAGCAAGCGGGCGGTCTTCGTGTAGCTGAGATCCGCCTCAACGTCGCGCTCGGGGACCAGGAGCTCCGGGAAATGCTTGTAGTAGACTTCCTGCACCCATTGGTCGCTCTGGCGCATGTAGAGCGGGTACACATCCGGGCAGCCTGCGATGACATGGAGGGCGGCAAAGGGCGTCGGTTCGGCGGCCTCGTTCTGCAGGGCCGTGCGGATGCGCAGGGCACTCAGCGGGTCGATGTACAAGTCGCTGGTGCGCTTGCCAAAGAGCGTGGCGCGAAGCACCCCACCGTCGCGCTCGACGAACGCATTGTCCTCCAGAAACCACAGCACGTCTTCGACGCGGTCACGGATGATCCAGTCCTCGGTCTCTTGCGCCCAGAACGTGTGGCTCAGAAAGGCGTTGAGATCCCCCTCGCTTTGGCAGTAGCCCCCGGCGATGCTGGCCAACGTGTGGATGCGCAGCGCCGCATCGGCGGCCAGCTTGCTGGTGATCGGCTCGGATTCGCCGCGCAAATATTCCTCCTCCACGGCATCCTTCATCTCTTGGGACTTGACCAGGAGGACCGCTTCGCCGTGAGGATCGTAGCGTGGGCGGCCCGCGCGGCCCATCATCTGGTGGATCTCCATCACCGGAAGCGGCACGTTGCCTTGGCCGACCTCGAACCGCCGCAGGTCGCGGATGATGACCCTGCGCGCCGGCGTGTTCACACCCGCCGCCAGCGTCGGCGTGGCGCAGATGACTTTGATGTGGCCTGCGCGGAAGTTGGTTTCCACGAACTTGCGCTGCTTGGCATCGAGTCCCGCGGTGTGGTAGGCGACGCCGGCTTCGACGAGCTTCTTGAGCTTGCGTGCCACGGCGCTGTCTTCCTCGCCGACGAGCCCCTTTGCCAGATCCTCCAGGGTCTCCAGCTGCGCGGGGCTCAGCAGTGCGCGCACGGGCCCTGCCAGTTTCTGGGCTTGCGACTCGGCGCTGCGGCGGGTGCTCACGAACACCAGCGATTGCCCGCCGTCTTGGATGGTGTCTTCCACGAGGCTGGCCACGGGGTCTCCGCCTGCCGGAAGATGCCGCGGCTCTTGCCCCAAGAAATGGAGGTTCTCTCCATAGTACGTGCCCTTGCGCAGGTCCACCGGCCGCCAGGTGCTTGTGACAAGATCCGCATCCAGCCAGTCCGCCATGCTCTGGGCATTCTGGATGGTGGCACTCAGGCCAACAATCTGGGCGTCAGGCAGCACGGCCCGGAAGCGGCTGAGGATGACTTCCAGCGTCGGCCCGCGGTTGGGGTCGTGCACCAAGTGCAGTTCGTCTGCCACGACGCAGCCGATGTCCTCGACCCAGCCGGTGCGTTGGCGCAGGAGGCTGTCGGCCTTCTCGCTGGTGCAGACGATCAAGTCGTGCCGGCCCAATCGCTCGTCGCGGCCCTCATCTGGGTCACCGGTGCCGATGCCGACGCTCAGACCCAGCTCCTTGAACGCTTGCAGCTCCTCGCTCTTCTCCGACGCCAACGCGCGCAACGGCACGATGTAGAGGGCCTTCTTGCCGGTGGCCAGCCACCGGTGCAGCATGGCGAGGTACGCCACCAGGCTCTTGCCGCTGGCGGTCGGGATGCTGACAACCACGTTGCGGCCGCCCTTGATGGCGTTCCAAGCCTCCTCCTGCGGGGGGTAGAGGCTGGTGATGCCTTGGCTCTCGAGCAGCTTCGCCACGCGCGGATGAATGCCAGGAGCCTGGACCACAGGGGGCCGACGCGCCGCAGCCGTAAATGGTGTTGGGCTAGAACAGAGGAAGCACGAAGAGGCGCGCCATCCCAATGGCGCCGGCGCCGATGAGCCACGGGCGGCTGCGCACGTCCTTGGTGTCCAAGCCGCGAAGCAACCCGATCACGACGAACAGCACACCCACCATGGCGCAGATGGCGGGGAACGCAAGGGGCCCGAAGTAGGCGGTGCCAAGCGCGGCTTCCCACCACGCGATGGGCGTCCAGCCGATGAGCGCCAAGATGCCCGCAGGCCACACCGTCCAGTCGTACCCCGGCGAGGGTTCGAGACCTGGGCCCTCGTTGCCAGGGGCGTACGACAGGGTGTCTTGGTCGGCCACGAGGGTCCGAGGACGCGCCCGCACAAAACGTGAGCGCTCTTTGCAGCGCGGCTCAGACGCGGTACGAACCGAGGTCCACGCCTGCGTGGTTCTTGATGCGCGCATTGGCGTACTCGGGAATCGGCTCAAGCCATCCTGCGTGGCGCATGACCTCCATGCCCGCCGCATCGCGCGCGCGTTCGTCGCCATCTTCCACGTGCAGCGCGAAGGCGTGGCCTGTCTCGAGGTGCACGCCAGCCATGACACCCATGGCGCCGATCTTGGTGACCACCGGGGCCGATTCCATCACGGCGGTGTCCACGCGCTGGGTGCCAGCCACCATGAATGGATGGGCGTGCATGGCCGCCAGCACGCCAGGTTGCAGGTTCTGGAACAGCAACGCCAGCTGCCGGACTTCCATCCACGCGGTGGGCAGGCCACAGCCATCCACCCCCCACCCCACCGCGCCGACGCGAGCCTCCAAGTCGGCGCGCAGGCGCGCCTGGAGGGGATGCTCGGGGTCGAGGTAATCGAGGGACCAGCCGCGGTCGACGCACACGGCCAGCATGCCCGCGTGCTTGCCGCTGCAGTTGTTGTGCAGAAGACTTGCTTCACCCACCGCGTGCGGACCTTGGGCATGGACACCGCATTGGAGCGCGGATGCATCGAGGCCGCATGCATCGAGGATCTCGGCGGCGCCGTCGAGATGGGGTTGCTCGGCGTTGTGGCTGCCGCAGGCAAGGGCGACGTGCTTGTCGCTCAAGCCAAGCGACGGGGCAAGGGCGGCAAACGGTTCGACTTGGAAGGGCTTCAAGCTGCTTCGTGCGTACGCCGACCGGGGTTCGCCCCACGCGGTCACTTCGTCGCCCAGGAAGACCGCGTGGACCCGGTGCTGCGCTTCGACGCGGCCGCTGCGGACTTGTTTGACGATCACGTGAACTCGATGCCGCCCACGGTCCAGTAGGTCAGCCACAAGATCGTCAAGCCCCACCAGACGGGCAGGAGAGCATGGTGCCAGAAGCGCTTGGTCTTCCACGGTTGGTCGTCCTGGGCCACGAGCATCACCGCGGCGACGATGCCGGCGAGCGGGATGACGAGGCTGAGCCAGAACAAGATCCAGATGACGGTGATCACGGGGTCCGCGTAGCCGGCAAGCCGCTGGACCACTGCCATGATGGCCAGTGGAACGAGCACGTACATGGCGTACGTGAGCGACCGTTCAAACCACAGGTCCCGCTTGCTCTGCGGCGCATCGGAGGCGGCAGGCGTGGCCTGCTCTGGCGTGCTTGTCACCATCAGGCACCCAGGATGTGGCGGCTGATGACGAGGCGCTGGATCTCGCTGGTTCCTTCGAAAATTTCGAAGATCTTGATGTCGCGCATGTAGCGTTCGACGTCGTAGTCCTTCGTGTAGCCATTGCCGCCGTGGATCTGCACGGCTTCGATGGTGTGCTTCATGGCCATCTCACTGGCAAACAGCTTCGCGCGGCTGGCCGCGTGGGTGAACGGTTTGCCTTGGTCGCGAAGCCAGGCCGCCTTGAGGTACAAGTTGCGCGCCGCTTCGATGTCCACGTCCATGTTGGCCAGCTTCCATTGGATGGCTTGGTGCTGCGCGATGGGGACGCCGAACTGCTGGCGTTCCTTGGCGTAGGCGATGCTGTCCGTCATGGCGGCGTGGGCGTGCGT
>JBFKLD010000019.1:0-11477 GCA_041630755.1 Thermoplasmatota archaeon | reverse complement strand
CCCCGCCAAGAAGGCGGCCAAGAAGGCGCCTGCGAAGAAGGCCCCCGCGAAGAAGACCGCCGCAAAGAAGGCACCCGCCAAGAAGGCAGCCAAGAAGGCCCCGGCAAAGAAGGCACCCGCCAAGAAGGCAGCCAAGAAGTCTCCCGCCAAGAAAGCCGCCGCCCGCAAGGCAAAGCGAAAGCGCTGATTCGCTCCCTTTATCCCTCCCCCACTTCCTCATCCCTTGTGCGCGGCCGGTTCGTAGTGTTCGAAGGCATCGACGGCACCGGAAAATCCACCTGCATCCGCGCCGTCGCCGACGCCTTCGAAGTCCAGACCACCCGCGAAGAAACCACCACAGAGCGAGGAGATTGGATCCGGCAGAGCATCCGCGAACACTGGGACCCGCTCACCACGACCCACCTCTTCGTCGCAGACCGCGCCCAACACATCCATGACATCGAAGCCTGGCTAGATGCAGGGCAGCACGTCGTGTGCGACCGCTTCATGCACTCCACGCTCGCTTACCAAAGCGTCACCTTGGCCGATCGCTTGCCGGACCCCATGACGTACCTCCGGAACCTCCACCATGGATGGTGCCCGCAGCCCGACGCCGTGGTCCTCCTGACCGCGCCGCCCGAGGTCACCGTCGCCCGCACCCAAGCCCGCGGCGAAGAAGCCTCACGCTACGAGAAAGTCGAGTTTCTTGCCCGCGTCCAAGAGGCGTACCTGCAATTGGCCAAAGAAGACGGCATGATCGTCCTGGATGCCAACCGCCCCGCACAGGAAGTTGCGGCAGACGCGGTGGACGCGCTGCGCCCGCTGCTTGGCTAGCTCTTGCGCTTGGGCTTGCTGCGCACCTGCCAGCTCCACCCCTTGCGGGTCATGACACCGCTGAACCAGAAGCTGACGAGCGTGAAGCCCACCGCGGCGACCGTGCCGATGATGAAGACGTCGAGCCAAGTCAGATCCGCCATGAGCGTAGGTGCCCATTCAGGGCGATAAGGGTTTCCTTAGCGCGGGTTCTGGAAGCCGCGACCCGTGTGGTCCAGCGTCGGAAGAGGCTCGGGGTCCTCCTCGGCGCGGAAGGTGTAAGCATCGTAGGTTCCTTCGAGGATGCGCTGGGCCGCTTCCTGGCCGTGCCCATCATGACCCCCACCGGTGGCGAAGATCTCGATGGCCGCATTGGTGCACTCGATGGCGCGCGTCCACTGGGTCGGCGTGATGCCGTGGAAGCCGTCGTAGGCCATGCAGGTGAACATGCCGCCGGGGCTGTGCATGTCGTTCATGACGTTGAGCCCGACGTGGTCATGGAATGCCCACATGCCCGGGTTGTCCATCACGACGATCACGTCATAGCGCTCGCCAGGCATGATGCCGATGGTGTCCACCTTGAACGGCGCCGGCAACGGGTAGCCGTCGCGGTGGGTGACGAGCATCGTGTGCCCGTGCAGGTGCATGCTGTGCATCTCTTCACCCACGTTGATGAGGCGCAGCTTCACGCGCTCGCCTTCTTCCACGGCGATCGGCGCCGTGTCGGGGAATGCCTTGCCGTTGATCAGGAAGGTGTTGTATTCGGGGTTGTAGACCGGGTACGTGACCGGGTACCAGGTGCGTTCATTCTGGTACGGCGGCGTGTTGCCGTGGCTGTCGCAGTCAAACTCCTCGTACACCTCGGGGGGCAACCCATCCGCGTTGCAGATGGCATTCCTTCCCGCATTGCCGACTTGGTTCTGGGCAAAGTTGTCCTCGATGAAGCGTCCGACGCACTCCTCGCGCTCACGCGCGTTGCCAGTCTGCTCGGTGCCTTGCGGGTCGATGGGGTCCGTGTTGCCGTGGACGTGGCAGTTGTCCCATTCGTCCAGCATCAGCACCACATCCCGGTCGAAGCTGATGTCGGGGTCCACTTCCTCGACGATGAAGGCGCCGTACATGCCCAAGTCGATGTGGTGGGCGACGTCCACATGGCAGTGGTACCAGTAGGTTCCCGCCTTCAGATCCTCGAAGATGTACGTGTACTCCTCGCCGTTGTGGATGGGCATCTGGTTTAGAAACGGCACGCCGTCCATGTCCCACGGGACCAAACCGCCGTGCATGTGGAATGTGTGCGGCAGCGGGTTCTGGTTGATGATGGTGAGAATGAGCGTGTCGCCTTCCTTGAGGCGGATCTCGGGGTTCGGCACCCGCAGGTCGGTCTGGTCGGGCAATTGGAAGCCCATGGCCACGACGCGCATCTGAGACTCGCCGTCGTTCAGGGTGTACAGGGGGATGGTCTCACTGGTGCTCTGCGTGATGACCAGGGTGGCTTCGATGGTGCGGGGCGTGTAGGAAACGCCGCCGTCCACGCATCCGGCGAGGCCGGCAAGGGTTACCAAGAGAATCGTCAGACCAAAGCCTGGGCGCATGATGATTTTGACGCCGGTTGCCAGAGTTAAGGCTTGTCGCCGCGAAGCCTTCAGGTCAGCCGCTCACGGCTTCCGAGCGGGTCGTACCAGTTCTGGACGAAGTCCAGTTCCTGCACGGCGCCAAAGTGGGTGCCATCAAGAAGCAAGTGCACGACGGTGAACACCAAGCTGCTGTAGGCCAGCAGGAGGTGCGACCAGCGCCACGTGCCGTAGTTCCAGCGCCGGATCATCGGGACCTGGAGGGCGCCCGTGAAGCCAAGGCCAATCATGGCAGCCATGGCGATGCCACCCCAGACGATGCCAAGCGTCCAGTGGAATTTTGTTTCGATGATGAAGAGCACCAAGTGCACGAGCGCGCCCGCGGTCAAGCCGTAGCTGACGAAGTTGTGGAACGCGACGCGGCGCTTGGCGCCGCCGAAGATGCGGTTGAGCTGGCGGCGGCTGGCCTTGCCGAAGATGCCGCCCGTCCACACGCTCAGGACGAGGAGGAGGGTGGTGGCGTATCCGACGGCTTCACTGACGGCGGCCATGCTGATGCCGACCTTGACGGGCGCCACGGATTCCGTCTCGACATCGCTGCCAATGGCGATGTTGCCATCCACTTCGTAGACATCGAGGACGACCGACTTGGTGACGTTGGCGTAGTCGTCGGCGGCGCTGCTTGGCAGGTGCTCCCAGAAGACTTCGCTGTTGATGACGAGGGTGACGGTCTCGCCTGCGCTTGGCGGACCGACAGCTTCGAGACGCCACGTGACGAGGTGGCTCTGGTCGGGCTTGATGAGCACGGCCTCGGAGAGGAATTGGAGCGTGTTCTCGCTGGCGCGGAAATCGGCATCGAGCGTCACTTCGAAGGGCACATCGCCGCGCACGGGCGTGACGCCCCCACCGACGGGGTCCACGGGCACAATCTCGGCCTCGATGGTCCAATTGCCAAATCCAAGCGACGCGGGCGTCGTGTCCATGTCGCTGGTCCACACTTCGGGTTCCCCTGGGCCCGCATCGTCCACGATGATGGCCGGCGTGCCGTTGGGGGAAGTGACGCCGGGGTGGATGCGCAAGCGCAGGTCTTGATCCAAGAAGGCGTCCGTGGGTTCGAGGGTCACGGTGACGTCGGTTGCGCCGACGGGCACCTGCACGACCACGTGGCCTCGCTGGGGTCCGGCGGGTCCGTCCTGGCCCACCTGCAGTGGGTCGATGCGGATGGTGCCGGGAACGGATTCGCTGACCGGTTGGCGGCCGTCGAAGAATTTCAGGCTCGGCGCGTTGCTGATGTCCAGCCCGGGCTCAAGGAACGTCATGTCGTGGAGCCAGGCGTTCTTGACTTGCACCGTGTAGTCAGACACCTCGCCGGCGGGGATGACCGCTTCCTCGGGGGCCACAACGGTGTAGAAGGTCTGAAGCGGCGTCGGCCACGCCACGTGGCAGGGCCAGCAGGACGTAGTGCGTTCGTCGAGCCGTTCAGGGCCTTGCCCGGTCACGAGGGCCGCGCAGGCAACCAGGACCAGGAGGAGAGGAACGACTCGGCGATGCGCCATCACGCCGTTCACAGGGCCGCGGCTTTTCATGCCTTCGCAAGCCAAGCGGCCGTGTCGCGGATGGCATCCTGCGAGAGGAACGTGGGGGCCCAGCCGAGGTTCTTGAGCGCGTCGTTGGCAAGCGCCATGAACTTGACGTCGCCGGTCCAGCCGGCTCCGGACTTTGTTCCACCCGTGGTGGCAAAGCGCGGCGCGAGGCCCATCACGTCGGCCACGGTGCGGGCGATGGTCATCACGTCGATGGCGTCGTCGCTGCCGATGTTGTAGGCGTGGACGCCAGGCGGCGCATGCTTGGCAGCATGGAGAAGGCCCGAGACCGTGTCGGAGACGTGGACGTAGCTCTTGGTCTGCGTGCCATCGCCGAGAATCTGCAGCTCTTCCGGGTTCGCGCGCAGCTTGTGCACGAAGTCGTACGTGACGCCGTGGTTGCTCCGGGGCCCCACGACGTTGGCAAAGCGCATCAGAAGCACGTCCCAGCCGAAGGTGGCCCCGTATGCGGAGGCCAGGGCTTCACAGGCGAGCTTGCAGCCACCGTAGACGCTGATCGGAAGCAGTGGCCCGTAGGATTCGGGCGTCGGGCGCACGTCGGCTTCCCCGTACACGGTGCTGGTGCTGGTGAAGACGAGCTTCTTCACATCATGGCGGCGCATGGCCTCCAGGATTGGGACGGTGGTGCCGACGTTGGCATCCACGTGGCCGGCGGGATCCGTGGCGCCGGTGCGCACTTCGGGGTTCGCCGCGAGGTGCCACACGGCGTCGTGGCCCGGCAGAACCTCGTCGAGGATGGCGGGGTCGCGCACGTCTCCTTCGACAAAGCGGATGGCGTCCAGGTCCGAGAGGAAGTCGAGGCTTCCGGTGCTCAGGTCGTCCAAGACGGTCACGTTGGCGCCGTCTGCAAGCAGCAAGTCCACGGCGTGGCTTCCGATGAAGCCCGCGCCGCCGGTCACGAGGATGTTCATGTGCGCACCACGAAGGCTGTGTGGTCTTTTTCGAACGGCGCGAGGTCTGTGCGCCGCAGGATCTCCAATCCGGCTTGGCGCAGCTGCTGCTCGACCCGGTCCACGATGGTCTTGACGGGGTCCGCCACGTGGATGCTGCGGGCCTTCACGAAGAGGAAACCCAACCCGCCGGGTTTGACGAGCTTGAGGTTCTCGAGGAAGATGCCGACTTGGTCGCGCTGGGCAACGTCTTGGACGATGGACCCGGCAGGTGTGTGCAGGTACGGCGCGTACCGCTGCGGGTAGCGTGCGTCGTCAAAGACCGGGATGGCGTTGTCGCGGGGAGCAAGATTCCAGGAGAGGTCGCGGACGCTGCGGGGACTGAATTCGACGGCGATGATGAGCCCTTGCATGAAGTCGCTGAGGTGGCTCACGGTGGTGCCGCTGCTGGCACCCAAGTAGAGCATGTCTTCCGCGGGGTTTGGCCACGGCGTCTTGGGGTCCTTGCGAAGCAGGGCAGCCATCTTTGAGCGCCGGGGATCCCAGGCACGGTATTCCTTGCCGCCGCGCAGGCGCAGGCTTTCGCGGTACACCTTGCGGCCGGGGACGCGGTTGACGGTCCAGTAGCGGCCACCGTCGAAGAAGACACCCTTCTGGGGCAGCGGCTTCATTTGCCCCTCCCTGGCGGACGGGCAGGTCCGCCGTCAGGCAGGCGTCCTTTGCCGGGGCGGCGTGGCGGCTTCACGCCCGGCTTGCGCTCGCCAAAGCCATGTGATTTGCCGGAGCCTTTCTTGCCGGGACCCTTGCCCCCGGGGCCGCCGGGCCCACCTTTGCCGCCGCCCGGCCCTTTGCCGGATCCCGTGCGGTAGGGCTTGCTTTCAGGCTTGCGCGGTGCCGGGCGCGGCCGCTTGGCCACGCGCGCCATGTCCTCTTCGAAGCGCCGCGCCAGCTCTTCCTTGATGTCGTTCTTCGTGAAGGCGTCGGCCTTGGCCGCCACGGCAGCCGCGTTGGCAAAGGCACGGGCCGCAGATCCGCGGTGCCACGGAGGCGCTTGATGGATGCGCGGGTGGAGGTACAAGACGCCGTGCTTTGGCGGCTTGGTCTTTTCCTTGATGTGCCGGAAGAGGGCCGTCTCGGCGCCAAGAAGTTGGATGGTGCCCGCCGGCATCGTCGCCAAGCGCTCGAGGCTTCCCGCGAGGGCAATGAGGCGCGCACCGACCATGGGACCGGTGACGCTGGCAAGATTCGGAGCCACCTCGTCCATCAGGGCATGGACGCGCGCCTCGACGGTGGCTGCAGCGGCGTAGAGTCCTTCGAGGCTCGTCGCGAACGCCTTCAGAGTGGTCATGTCCGCATCCGCGAAGGCGGCACCGCTGCTGTCCGCGCTGGCGCCGGCCTCGGCGATGGCTTCGTGCAGCGCCTCGCGTGCCGGATCGGCGGCCACGAGCTTGGCCAACCGGGCGGCATCGTCCACGGCACGCACGGCTTCCGGGGCATGCAGGGCGGCCCATTCGCGCAGGCGCTCGACCAAGAGGTTGGCGGCCCGCTGCAGGTCGTCCAGGGCACGCACTTCCTGCGAGAGGACCCGGTCGGCTTCGCCGTGGCGCTCCATGAGCCGGGCGTGGACAACTTGCAAAGCCGCCTGGTGCAAGATGGCGCCGGGTGGCCGCTTGCCGGGTGCAGCCTCGATGCGGCCATCCAGCGGCGGCGCATCGTGCGCGGCTTCCAGGATGGCCTTGATGGCCGGGGCGTCGGTCGCTTGGCTCCAAACGGGGCGCACGAAGGCGGCGAGACCGGCCACCCCCATAAGCGAAGCCATCAAACGCACCGCCGGGCTGGGCGGCGCGTGGCCTTGCGCTTGGAGACCTCCATCACCGGCATCGAATTCCCGAACCCGCTGCTTCTGGCCTCCGGCGTCCTCAACGAAACCGGAGCCAGCATGGCCCGGGCACGCAAGGAGGGCGCGGGGGGCGTGGTGACCAAGTCCATGGGCGCCAAGCCTCGCCCCGGCCACGCCAACCCCACCGTGGTGGAAGTGGACGGGGGCCTCCTGAATGCGATGGGGTTGCCCGGCCCTGGGGTGCACGGCTTCTTGGAGGAGATGGCCGAGGCGAAGGAGGCCGGGACGGTCCTGGTCGGAAGCGTCTTTGGCGGCACCCCGGAGGAGTTTGCTCAGAACGCGGCCGTGATGGCTCCGCACGTGGCGGGCCTAGAGCTCAACGTGTCCTGCCCCCATGCCAAGGGCTACGGCTCCGAGATCGGCGGTGACCCCGTCATGCTTGGCCGCGTCGTCGAGGCGGTCAAGGAGGCCGTGTCCGTGCCCGTGTGGGCCAAGCTGACACCCAACACGGGCAACATCGTGGCGCTTGGCCAAGCCGCGGCCGACGCAGGCGCCGATGCGCTTGTGGCCACGAACACGCTGAAGGCGATCAGCATTGAACCCGATGTGCGCATGCCGGTGCTTGGCAACAAAGTGGGCGGCCTGTCGGGCCACGCCCTCAAGCCGGTGAGCCTGCGTGCGGTGTGGGACTTGCACGCAGCCGGCATCGGCGTGCCCATCGTGGCGTCGGGCGGCATCTACACGGCGCGTGACGTGCTGGAGTACGCCATGGCGGGCGCCAGTGCATTCCAGATTGGCACTGCGCTGCTGCATGAAGGGTGGGGCGTGTTTGGCACCGTCGCACGCGATCTGGAGGCATGGGCGGCCATGGAAGGCGTGGGCGCACTGGGCGAGATCCAAGGCGCAGCGCACCCATAGGCCGCGCATCGGCAAACCACGCATCGACAGACCGCGCATCGGCAAGCCGTGCTGCCCGAGGGCGCACCCTTCCCGTCAGCTGCCTGCGGCGCCGCGCCGGCTCAATTTCTGGATCCACGCCTCTGCTTCCTTGTGCTTCGGAAATCGCGCTTCGTCGCGCAGGAAGTCGGGGGTGTGGATGCGGCGACGGCCGGGGCTGTACTCGACGGGGTGCAGGATGTGCAGAAGCTCGTGGTACACGACGTAGTCGAGCACGTATTCGGGCACCCGCGGGTCGTCCAGGATGCGGCTGATGACGATGCAGCTGTGCGCCGGGTCCCAGTGGCCAAAGCGGCGGTGGCTGGGCGTGCGGCTCCAACTGAGCACCGGCGTCTCCGGCAGGGCAAGGCCCATGTCGAGGCTGACGCGGAGGTAGGATTCGAGGAGGCTGCGGTGGGTGCCGAGGGGGTCGATGTGCTTGCGGCCGCGCAAGCGGCGGCTTTCGTGGCGCCGCGCCTCGAAGCGGGGCTGGCTCACGTGCTGCTTGTAGGCTTCCAGCGCCGCCGTGTCTGCCCGGGATTCCGGGAGGCTGTACATGCGGCAAAGCAGCACGCTCACGACACCTTCAAGCACCGCGTCTGGGGCATCCACCAAGTGGTCCGACAGGCGCATCTTGATGCGGCCGGATTGGTGGCGCACAGTGCTCTTGGTGTCCACGTAGGGGTAGAATGCGACCTCGATTGGGGCCGTGTCGTGGGGGCGCAGGCGCTCATGGACCCGCCGCACGAGCGGGATGAGTTGGGGAGCCTGTTCCTCGGGCACGCAAGTCCCACGAGTTGCTCCCCTTTTTCAATACCTGCGGAATGGCGCCGCCAGGATGGACCTCGAAAGGCCCCGCATCACCACCCTGGAGGAGCTCTCCTGGGAGACTCCGCGCCATGCGACGATCCGCTTCCAGGACGAAGCGCTGGCCACGGCGGAGGCCGGCACGTTCGGGATGGTGTGGGTGCCCGGCGTGGATGAGGTGCCGATGGGCATCGGGTTCACGGATGAGGCGGGGCGCGTGACGCTCACGGTGGAAGGAAAGGGAGACTGCACGAAGGCCCTCTTGGCGCTGGAGGCGGGCGCGCGCATCGGTGTGCGCGGCCCGTACGGCACGGGCTTCCATCTGCCCGAGGAGCCCTCCACGGTGGTCTTCGTGGGCGGCGGCACCGGGATCGCCCCCATGGCGCGCGGTGCGCAGGCAGCCATCGCCGCGGGGCACACGGTGCACATTGTCAGCGGCGCCCGCAGCCAAGACTTCCTGCTGCTGCACGCCCATCTGGAGGCCCAAGCCGAGGAGGGCAAGCTCGGCTACCATCCGTGCACGGATGACGGATCGTTCGGATTCCATGGCTTCACGACCGAGAAGCTGCGCGACTTGCTGGCGGAGGCCGATTACGTGTGCGCATGCGGCCCGGAGCCGATGATGGTCAAGGTGACCCAGATGTGCCAGGAGGCCGGCATCCGCAGCGAGGCGTCCTTGGAGCGGTACATGAAGTGCGCCGTGGGCATCTGCGATGCCTGCACGGTGGGCGATGGCCTGCGCTTGTGCGTGGAAGGCCCCGTGCTGGATGCCACGACGCTGGCAGGCGTCAAGGAGTACGGCGTGTCGCACCGCGATGCCGCGGGGACCCCTCACCCCTGGTAGCCCCGGCTCCGGAGGCCCTGCAGCGCCCCAGACGCGGGCCCGCGGGCCCGGAGTGCTTTTTGTTTCCTGCTGGGAATCCTTAAGCGATTGGAGGTCCAATCTGGGTTGTCCCTATGGCAGTTGGATTCGTCCTCATCAGCGCCTCGCCTCAGAAGGAACACGACGTGTACAACACGCTCCTGAAGGTTTCTGAAATCGTGGAGCTGCACCCGCTGTTCGGGGAATACGACCTCATCGCCAAGCTGGAAGCCAGCGACTTCGACACGCTTGGGCACGTCATCGTGAACAAGATCCGGTCCATCGAGGGTGTCGTGGACACGAAGACCCTCACCGGCACCAAGTTCTGATGACGCTGGGCACCGTCTTTCTCTCGACGCTGCTTTTGAGCTTCGCATTCACACTTTGCGTGGCCGGGCTCTTTGGGGCCTACTTCGGAGAAGGCCGCAGCCGCAGCACCGGCTACCTGCTGGCGCTGTTCTCCATCCTGCTCATCGGCTTGTTCGCGGCCCTCACGTGGCCCATCATCCCCGGCGTCGAGCCCGTCTTCAATGCCGACGCCGTCGCCCAGAGCCTGGTGGCGGTCCTTGCCGCAAGCGTTGGGAGCCTCTTGGCCATCGGTGGATTCGTCGCCGCTGTGATGCGGACCTAGCTGAGCGCGGCGATTCCAGGAAGCGTCTTGCCTTCGAGGAATTCGAGGCTTGCCCCGCCGCCGGTGCTGACGTGGCTCATCCGGCTAGCCACGCCGAATTTCTTGGCTGCGGCAGCCGAATCGCCACCCCCGACCACGGTGGTGCCCGGGCAGGCAGCCACGGCACGCGCCAGCTGCTGGGTGCCGTAGGCGAAGCTTTCCCATTCAAAGACGCCCATCGGGCCGTTCCACAGGACGGTGCCGGCGTCGGCCACGGCGTTGGAAAACGCGTCCACCGACAGGGGCCCAATGTCCAACCCCATCCAGGTGGCTTCGATGTGGCCGACCTTGACGGCGCGGTGGGCCGCGTCCTTCGAAAAGTCGTCCGCGGCTTCGACATCGACGGGCAGCAGGATCTGGACGCCCTTCTTCTGGGCCTTCTCCAGGAGCTCGGCCGCGTAGTCGAGGCGGTCTTCCTCCACGAGGCTCTTGCCAACTTCGTGGCCTTGGGCCTTGAGGAACGTGAAGGCCATGCCGCCTCCGATGATGATGCGGTCGGCACGTTCGAGAAGGTTTTCGATGACGTTGATCTTGTCGCTCACCTTGGCGCCGCCGAGGATGGCCACGAAGGGGCGCGCGGGGGCCTCGAGGACCCCGCGCAGCGCTTCGACTTCCTTGCCAACGAGCATGCCGGCGAAGCCGGGGATGTGCTTGGCAACACCGACGGTGCTGGCATGGGCCCGGTGGGCCGTGCCAAAGGCGTCGTTGACGAACACGTCCCCCAACGCAGCCAGTTGGGCGGCAAAAGCGTCATCGTTCTCCGTTTCTTCCGGGTGGAAGCGCACATTCTCCAGCAGCAGCACGCCACCCGGCGCAAGCCCTTCGACGGCCGAACGGGCGGCCCGGCCGACGCAATCATCCGCAAACGCGACGTCGCGCCCGAGGAGCCCGGCCAAGTGCGCGGCCACGGGCTTCAGGCTCAGCTCGCTCACGCGCTGGCCTTTCGGGCGGCCCAGGTGGCTCATCAGGATCACGCTGCCGCCAGCTTCGAGGATGTAGTGGATCGTGGGAAGCGCCGCACGGATGCGCTGGTCGTCCTTGACCACGCCATCACGCAGGGGGACGTTGAAGTCTACGCGGACCAGGACCTTCTTGCCTTCGAGGGGAGCATCGTGGAGCGTGCGCACCATTGCGCCGCGCACTTGGGCACCACGTTTGACCGTGTCGCCGCTTCGGCAGGTGGGAACCGTGGCGGATGCGCGCACGCCCGCGCACCATCATGGCCAGATGCCATACAAGTCCACGCAGGGCCAGCCCCCGACGGTGGCGCATTGGAAGCCCCACAAGGCCCCACACCGACCGAGGCGGCGCCCGGAGGGGCGCTTGCGTCGTTCCAGGTACCAAAAGGTTCTAAGCTCCCACCCATGTGGTTGCTCGCTTCTTATGTCGCAATACCAAGTGCCCCTGCAGGAACTGGCCAGCTTCAAGCGGATTCATCTCCAGCATCTGGGCCAGCTGTAAGCGCTCCACAAGCTGCCTAAAGGACCGGGGATTGCCTTCGAGTT
>JBFKLD010000018.1:0-11675 GCA_041630755.1 Thermoplasmatota archaeon | reverse complement strand
GGACACCGAGGGCATGACGCACCTGGGCGTCTGGACTTGGGACATCACCGAGCCCCACGCCGTGTGGAGCCCGGCGCTGTACGACATCTACGGGCTCGACCCAGACACCCACACCCCAACCTACGAGGATTACCTGACGCGCATCCACCCCGACGACGTGGACCGCGTGAAGGCCGCCACCGAGCGCGCGTTCCAGAAGCACATCCCCTACAGCCACGATGAGCGCATCCGCCACACCGACGGCACGTGGCGCTGGCTCCACACGTGGGCCGAGCCGGTGCTGGACGCCCAAGGGAACCTCGTCGCGCTGCACGGCGTGTGCCAAGACGTGACGGACCGCATGCATGCCCTGAAGCAGGTCGAAGAAGGCGAGCGGCGCTACCGCGCCATCGTGGACCATGCCCCGATGGGCATCGCCGCCGTGGACAAGGATGGCCGCATGCATGCCCGCAATCCGGCCATGCGCGCGCTGCTGGCAAGCAACCAATTGCTGGAGGAACTGCCCGACGCGAAGCCCCTCCTGGAATCCCCCCGAGACACCGGGTTGACGCTTCCGTGCGGGGACAAGCATCTTGATGTGCGTGTGGTGGACGCCAGCGACTTCCTGCTCGTCCTCGTGGAGGATGTGACGGCCCGTGTGCGCGCCAAGGAGCAAGAAACGGCCCTGCGGGAAGCAGAATCGCGCGCCGCACAGGCGCTGCAAGACCTGCGCGAGGCAAGCCACGAGATCAAGAATCCGCTGACGCCGCTGATCATCCAGCTGGAGCTGGCCAGCCGGGATCCAAGCCACATTGCCAAGGCCCAGGCGCAAGCCAAGAAGCTCCAAGCCCTGGTGCAGGACCTGCTCGACCGCGAGCACTACCGCAGCGGCGGATTGGAGATGGAAGAGCTGGACGCCTCCACCCCCGTGTGCCTCGCCGTGGACACCTATGCCGACGTCGCAAGCACCCAAGGCATCGCCCTGGAGAGTTCCGTCGAGCCGTGCGCCATGAAGGGCAATGCAGTGGCCATCGAGCGTCTGGCGGGCAACTTGATCGGCAACGCGCTGCGCCATGCGAAGAGCCGGGTGCGCGTGCAGCTGCTTGACGGCGTGCTGCGCGTCGCCGACGACGGCGACGGCATCAGCGACGCCATCGCCCCCCACTTGTTCGAGCCCTTCGCCAAAGGCCAGCACGGCGAGCATGGCCTCGGCCTCGCCATCTGTGCCGACATCGCCAAGGTCCACGGCACGCGCATCGACGCACGCAACGAGGACGGCGCCGTCTTCGAAGTCCGTCTACGGTAGGAGTCCCGTTTCCCCCCGATGCCCTTTCCTTGGGGGGTTTAACCCTTGGGCGACCAGGTTCCTGTGATGGCATTCGCATTGCGACGACGCCCGGAGAACCCGGCACCCGACGCATGCTCCCTTGACCCCCACGCGGTCGCCCTAGACCATGTGCCGGTGGGTGTTGCCGTCCTTGGCCTTGATGGCCGCACGGAGTACTGCAATCCGTGCCTGCGGGACCTGCTGGGGTCCACGCCCCGCACGTACCTTGAGATGTTCCATGCCGACGCCCGCGAAGCGCACCGAAACGACCTGGCCGTGGCGCGGACGGAAGACGCGTGGTCCACCATCGGAGCGCTGGACGCAAAAGATGGAACCATCCAAGCCAAGCTCTCCTTCACCGTGGCCGCCGCAGGACGCCTCGTGGTGACCATCGAAAGCCAGACGGAGGAGCGCCAAGCGCAGGAGGCAGACCGGGTGGCGCTGCGGCGCCTGCTGCGCATCAAGGAGCTCGAAGTCGTCAATGAGCGGCGCGGCCAGCTTCTCAACGTCGCAAGCCACGAACTCAAGAATCCTCTCACGCCACTCGTGCTGCAGCTGCACATCATGAAGGAGGGCCGCTACGGGCCCCTTTCGGACAAGCAGAAGTCGAGCCTGGAAACCATGTACAACCAAGTGCAGCGGCTGAACAAGCTCATCCACGATGTGATGGACACCAGCCGCATCGAGCAGGCCAGCTTGATCTTGCACACAGACCGGATCGAGCTGGGGCCCGTGGTGCGCCGCGCCGTCGACGCCTTCCAGGGCGCTGCCCAGCAATGGAACATCCAGCTGCACACGGACTTGGCGCGCAACGTGATGGCAGAGGCCGACGGAGACCGCATCATGCAGGTCGTCTCGAACCTCCTGTCGAACGCATTCAAATTCACGCCCGAAGGCGGCACCGTCACCGTGACCCTCGAGAAAGCCCCCGAAGGGGCCCACATCATGGTGTCCGACACGGGCCCCGGCATGGACGAAGAGCAGCAGGACAAGCTGTTTGCCGCCTTCAGCCAGGTCCACGCCAAGGGCACGAAGCCACGCGAGAAGGGCACCGGCCTCGGCCTCTACATCGCCAAAGGCATCGTGGGCATGCACGAGGGGCAGATCTGGGTGGAAAGCCGCAAAGGCGAGGGCACCACGTTCCACGTGACGCTGCCCAGCCCATAAGCATCTTCAAGGCCCGCGCAGGTGCCCAACCGATGGAAGCTGTCCTACTTGCGGGGGGATATGGCACGCGCCTTCGACCCCTGACCTACACGCGCCCCAAACCCCTGGTGCCCGTGGCGGGAAAACCCATGGTGGAGCATGTTCTGGACAGCCTGCCGCGCGAGGTGACGAAGCTCATCGTGGCCGCCAATTGGCGCGCCGACGACCTCGAGAAGTACTTTGAACGCCGCGGCGGGAACGTGGAGTGCATCGTCGTGCGCGAGGACGAGCCTCTTGGCACTGCCGGGGCGGTCAAGAATTGCGCCGAGTACCTCACCGGGCCGTTTCTAGTGTTGAACGCCGACATCGTGAGCGACATGGATCTCGCCGCGATGGTGGAGCTGCACCAGGACGCCAAAGGCCGCGCCACGATCGCCTTGAATGACGTTCCTGCCGCAGAGGTCAGCAACTACGGCGTCGTCGCCTTTGACGAGAAGGTGCCGGACCGCATCGTGCGCTTCGTCGAAAAGCCAGCCGCCGAGGAGGCGCCATCGACATGGATCAACGCCGGGGCATACCTCATCGAGAAGGACGTGCTCGACTTGATCCCCGACGGCCTGGTGTCCATGGAGAAGGACATCTTCCCGCTCTTGCTTGACGGCGGCCTCTACGGCTTCCGCCACTCGGGCCTCTGGGTGGATGTCGGCGACCCGGCACGTCTTCGTGAAGCCACCAAGAAGGTGGGCGGCGCCGACCACCCCGTGGATGCGCGCGTGGCGGCCGACGCCGTCTTCATGGACAGCATCGCCGGTCGCGGCTTGCGCATCGCCAACGGCGCGCGCGTCGAACGCTCCGTTCTGGGCGACAATGTCATCATCGAAGCCGGCGCCCAGCTCATCAACTGCATCGTCGGCGACAATGAAACCGTGCGCGGCAGCCACAGGGATGCCCGCATCTGGAGCCCGCCGATTCCCGACGGCTACCCAGACAAGCAAGTCGGCAACGCCCTGCGCGGCTGATCCTCCGTTTCCAGGTTCCGCAATTAGCCAAGCGCCCGCAAGGACGCGGGCAGGAATGGCGTCAGCTGCTGCGGTTGCTGGCCATGTCGCAGAGGTAGGTCAGCAAGCGCTTGGCCGCCGTCTCGGGCAAGTCGGCCAGGGTCGCCTTGGCAAAGGAGCTGAACTCGCGGGCACGGTTCTTGGTGTACTCAAGCCCGCTCAGCTTGTCTTCGCCACCCTTCTTGTTCATGAACTTCAGGATGAGCTCGATGTCCTCATCGGTCTTGTCGGCCTTCTTGTACAGATCGACAAATTGCCGGCGGTCGAAGGGGTCGAGGCGTGCATGAGTGGCCACGTACACGAGCGTCTTCTTGCCGTTGACGATGTCGCTGCGGGCGGGCTTGCCCAGATCTTCGTCTTCGGCCGTCGCACCCAGGTAGTCGTCCCAGACCTGGAACGCCAGGCCAAGCAGGCGGCCGCACTCGGCGAGCTTCTTGATCTGCTTGTTCTCGCCCTTGCCAAGCTCGGCGCCATTTTTCATCGCGGTCTCGAAGAAGGTGGCCGTCTTGCGCTCGATCATGTGGTAGTACTGCAGCTCGTCGATCTTCTTCTGATCCTCGAACGCCATGTCCCAGTACTGGCCCTCGCAGACCTCGCGGGCCAGCTTGGCCACGTCCAGGCAGATCGTGCGGTACATGGCCGGGTCCACCTCGAGGTGGTCCAGCAGCTCGAAGACAAGAGCGAACATCGTGTCACCGGCAAGGATGCCGATGTTGTTGCCCCACTTCTTGTGGACGGCTTCCAGACCGCGCCGGGTGTCGCATTCGTCCATGATGTCGTCGTGGATGAGCGTGAAGTTGTGCAGGACTTCCAGCGCCACGCCGTACGGCATGACCATCTTGGAGTCGCCACCGACGCATTGCGCCGCAAGGATGGCCACGATGGGGCGCAGGCGCTTGCCGCCACCTTCGACGGGCAGGTAGCGGACGGCTTCGTAGAGGGGTTCCGGCTTCAGCTCCCGCTTCACGAGGTACTTGTCCATCTCGTTCTGGAATTGTTCCAGGTAGGGGCGCAGCGCGGCGTCGAGGTTCATAAGAGGGAGTCCTCCGACAGCCCTTGTGGGTGCCGGCAGCCGGTCAAGAAGAGGGCCGTTTTCAACTCTTCTAATACGAACCCGAGGGCAGAGGTGGCCTCATCGGGCCCCTCCGCGGCCGCCCGGAAGGCCATTCCGGCGTACCCTGCGAGGTCGGCGCCCAGGGCAAATGCCCGCGCGGCGTCCAGTCCTGTCTCGAGTCCCCCGGTGGCAATGATGGGCGTGTCGGGGCAGGCATTGCGCACGTCGGCAACACTGTCCGGCGTGGGGATGCCCCAATCCCAGAACGTCGCGCCGAGGCGTGCTTTGGCCACGTCGCCTTGGTCCACGGCCCGGTGGTGCTCGACAGCGCTGAAGCTGGTGCCTCCGAGGCCTCCGACGTCGATGGCCGCGACGCCAGCAGCGGCCAGTTCGGCGGCCCGGTGGCCCGGGATTCCGGCCCCGGTTTCCTTGACGATGACAGGCACGCCAAGCTCCTTCGTGAGCGCTTCGATGGATGCGAGACCGCCGGTGGCGACGGTGTCCCCTTCCGGTTGGACGGCCTCTTGGAGGTAATTCAGGTGGACGCACAGCGCGTGGGCGTCCACCATCTCGACGGCCGCTTCCGCGTGGCTGGCGGCTGCCTCACCCCACAAGATGAGCTGCGGCAGTCCAAGGTTCGCAAACCGCAACGGAACGTCGTGGTCGAGGATCACCGAATAGGTGTCCGCCAACGCGGCATTCTCGATGGCCGCGCGCTGGGAGCCGACGCCCATGGCGATGCCGTGGTGGGCTGCAGCCGCGGCGAGGCGCGCATTGAACTCGCGGGCCTTCTGGGCGCCCCCGGTCATGCCGGTGATCTGGAGGGGCGCCTTCAGGGGGTGCCCAAGGAACGTGGTGGACAGATCCACGTCGTCCTTGTCGAATCCCGGCAGCGGGTCGTGGCGCAGCCTCCAGGCATTCCACGGATTGGGAATGCTTTGCACATCCTTTTCGAGGGGAATCCGCAGGTGCTCTTCCTTGCGTCGCTCGGTTTCCGCCGGGTCAGCCACAGACGCGCCATGGCTCCCGGGCGTTAAGGCGTGCCGCTTAGGCGGCGCCGAAGGCAGCCAAGCTGCGCAGGAGGCCGTCAGGAAACGCGCGTGCAGGGAACCGCTTTGCCCTTGAGCGCCTCGAGGAGGCGTCCGCGTGCGGTGCCGTTGAGGATGATGGTGGGGCAGCTTTCGGCGACCGTGAAGGCGCGGTGCAGCTTTCCGCGCATGCGCCCGGTCACGTCGGCCCCGGGGCCTTCGTCGAACGCGGCGACCTTGTCCACGGTCTCCAAGTCCTGGACATGCGGCAGGAGCGTGGCGCCGGGTGCCTCCGGGTGCCGGTCGAACACGCCATCGACGTCGGTGCAGAAGATGGCGATGCGCGGATCGAGCTCCTCCGCCAGCAGCTCCAGGATCTCGTCAGCGCTCACAACCCGCCAACCGAGCGCGTCGTCCCGCACAAGCGTGCCGCACAAGACGGGCGTGTATCCTTCGCGCAGCAGCTGCTCCAGCTGGTCGAGGGGGAAGTCCATGAGCATGCCACCCTCACTTGTGCATTGCACGTGAAGCGGGATGCTCACCGGACGCAACCCGGCATCGTGGGCCAGCTGGACAATGTCGCCGTGGAGGCGTCCAACGCTGGCGAGGGTGGCTGCGACGCCTTCCTTGGCATCGTCGTCGGCCGGTTCGATGCCGATCAAGTGGCGCTTGACGTGGGGGTGCCCGAACGATCCGGCCCCATGCAGAAGCACGCACGGGACGCCGCTGCGAGCCACTTCTCCCACGAGCCGCTTGGCGGCTCCGCGGTGGAAGTGCTCCTCGCGGGCCTTGTCTGTCAGGCAACTGCCGCCGAGTTTCACCAGCGCCGGGCGCACAGAACCCGCAAAGCGGTCCTACAAAAGAAGTTCACCGCTCACGGGAGCCCCACGGGCAGCTCCGGCGCGGGCGGCGGCACAGCGGGCGCAGGGTCCGCGGACGGGGCCGGATCCTCGCTCGGGGTGGGTTCCTCCGTCGGCGCGGGGCTCTCTGTCGGCGCGGGGCTCTCTGTCGGCGCCGGACCCTCAGCCGCGGGTGCTTCAGAGGGCGTGCTGGCCGGCGCAGGTGCGGACACGGGTTGCGGCGCGGGGTCTGCCGGAGCCGGGCCTTCCGAGGGTTCGGGCGATGCGTCCTCTGGCGCTTCGGATGCGCATCCGGCAAGCGCCAAAGCAAGCGTCAAGGCAACGACCGTCCAACGCACAAGGCGCGACTCATGCCCCTGTTGTCAGCCTTTGTGATGGCGGCAAAAGCAAACCCCCACGCATCTTCAAACAACAGATCAGATCGCAATGGCGGGCTCGTTCCAGCCGACCCCGGCCCCACCCAATTCGACGATGTACGTCGTGGCCCCCGCGTCCTGCAAGGCTTGGCTGCACGCCTCCGGTTTGTCTGTCAGGGCGATCATGGACCCGCCGCCCCCTGCGCCGGTCAACTTGGCACCGAGGACGCCCGGCACGCCGCGGGCGGTCTCGACAAGCTTCTGGACGGCCGGGTGGTTGACACCCAAGGTGTGGAGACTGGCGTGGGCACGATCCATGAGACGCCCGAGGCTTTCCCAGTCCTTGGCCGCAAGAAGCGGCACCGCGTCGCGCGCACACTGACCCACGTCCTCAAGCGCGTCGCGCACCATGACGTTCTTCTTGATGGCGTGCGCCACCTTCGCCACTTGCTCGTCGGTGCGCCCTTTGACGCCGCAATTTCCAACCACGACCTGCAGAGGCGGCAGTTCGACGCGCTCGACGAACCACTGCTGGTCTTCCCAGGCGCAGCTCCACAGCGGGTCGCCGACCTCCGGCGCGGTGCCGGCAATGGCGATGCCGCCGCCAGCCACGCTTGTGCTTGTGTCCGTGGGGGACCCGCCGCCTTGCGTGACGCGCTCCACTTCGAAGGCGGCCTGCGCCAGCTCAGCTGCATCCTGCGAACCTTGGAG
Source organism: Thermoplasmatota archaeon (assembly GCA_041630755.1). Classification (GTDB taxonomy): domain Archaea; phylum Thermoplasmatota; class E2; order JACPAO01; family JAHFTW01; genus JBFKLD01. The sequence goes on along the minus strand of JBFKLD010000018.1, from coordinate 4,156 downwards.
ACGCAGCAGGGCAGCCACCGCAGCCACGGTGAGCGCGCTGCTGCTGCCGGTGCCACTGGCACTGGGAACGCCCCCCTCGGTCTGCATGCGCACGGCCTCGTCGCGGTGCCAGAAGCGCTCGACAGCCGTTTTCAGGTAAGCGTGATGGCGTTCGTGGAGCTTGAAGCCGTTGACCGTGAAGCGCTTGCCGACGACGTCCACCTCGACCAGCGTGCGCTGGTCCGTCACGGCCGCAATGGCCGGATGGCCGTACACGACCGCATGCTCACCAAAGAGGATCACCTTCCCTGGCGCAGAGCAGACGGCCCGCAGGTCACCGAGTTCCAACAGAAGGGCGAGGACCGCACCGGGTGTTGATGGTTCCGGTCCAAACCGATAAGGCCCCGTGCGGTGTCGCCGACGCCGTGGAGCTGGGCGACACCCTGCGCTGGAGCCTGCTGGTCTTCCTGGCCGCGGGCGTGGGCGCTGCCGCCTGGGTGGCCAGCCGGCCGTCGAAGCGGCAGGACATGAGCTTCCTGGCACACGTGGACGAGCTTCGCAAGCGCATCCTCTGGGCCGTCGTCGCCTTCCTGCTTGGGACCACGTTCGCGTTCGGCTTCCGCTGGACGGGATCTTGGCCCCGACCTGCGCTGCACGACAACTTGGCCGCCCAAGTGTACCAGATGCTTGCCGCGGCGCTCGTTCCACCAAACGTGCAATTGGTGGCCACGAGCCCATTGGATGGCTTCGTGGCCGAGTTCACCGTGGCCATGGGGCTTGGATTTGCCTTTGCCTTGCCGGTGATCTTGTGGCAAGTGGGCGGATTTTTCGCGCCGGCGCTGAAGACCAAAGAGCAGCGGGCCCTGGCGATGAGCCTCATCCCCGCCACGCTCCTCTTCCTCGCGGGCGCCTGGTTCGCCTTCGCGTTCGTGCTTCCGTTCTTGTTCGTGACGCTCTACGCCTACACGGACGCCCTGGGCGCCCTTCCGTTGCTGCGGATCCAGGACTTCATCACCTTCAGCTTGGGCCTCATCATGGTCATGGGCATCGCCTTCCAGACCCCGCTCGTGATGGTGTTTCTGACCCGCGTCGGCGCTGTCCAAGCGCGCACCTGGAGGCGGATGTGGCGCCACGCCATCATCGCCATTCTTGTGGCGAGCGCCCTCGTCACCGACCCCACCCTCGTAAGCCAGGTGATGGTCGCGCTTCCGCTGTTTGCTCTCTATGGAATCGGGGCAGGCGTGGCGACCTTAATCGAATCTAGCCGACCTTCTGGTTCAGGGCCTGCTTGACCTCATCGAGGGACTTGCCCTCGGTCTCAATGCCCAGCTGCTCGGCAGCCGCACGGATGCGCCGCTCTTCTTCCTGCGGGCTCGGGCCAGCGTCGCGCTGACCCGCCTGGACTTCCTTGTTGAATTCCTGGCGCGCCTTCTGGAACTCGCCTTGGGCGCGGCCCAGGCTGCGCGCGAGCTTGGGGATGGCCGCGGCGCCAAAGAGCAGGATGATCGCGAGGATGATGAGGATCCATTCCTGGTTGCCAGGCAACAGGAGAACAGCGGGGTCCACGTTCCTCTCGACCGGAACCAACTATTTAGGCCAAACCCAAGGCCCTACAGGAGGGCTGCGGCCTGCTTGGCCACGTGCTGGCCAAAGGGCAAGCTGCAGGTCAGACCCGGGCTCACCGCGTTGAGCACATGCACCGCGCGCGGGGTCGAACGCACGACGATGTCCTCCACGAGGTTGCCGTTGCGGTCCACCATCTGGGCACGGTTGCCGGCGAAGGAGCGCACCATGTCGCGGCGCCCGATCTCCGGAACCAGCGCAGCGGCTTCCTTCGCGATGGCCCCCAGGCGCAGGCTCTTTTTCACCTCGGAGCCGACGAGCCGCCGGAAGGCGGGTTTTGCGAGCAACCTGTAGAACCCGGGCCACGCCAGCGTGCCCGCCAGGTCCTTGGGCTGCACGCGCCTGAACCGGTACGCTTCACGCCCGAAGGCCAGCATGGCGCCAGGTCCGACGATGACGCGTCCGTCAACGCGGCGGCTCAGGTGGACCCCGAGGAAAGGAAAGTCCAGATCGGGGGCGCTGTAGATGTGGCCGCGCACGAGCCGGCGTCGCCCGGGCCGCAGCTCGGCGTAGTAGCCACGAAAGGGGATCACGCGCATGTCGGGGGCGAGCCGAGCCGCCAGCTGGTCTGCGTGCAGGCCCGCCGCGTTCACGACGGCGCGCGCCGAGAGGCGGCCGTGGCTGGTGCGCACCACGACGCCGTCGTCCATCTCATCGATGCCATGGACTGTTGTGTCGTACGACAACGTGGCCCCATTGGCTTGCGCGTCGCCAGCCAACGCGTGGACGTAGCCCCGCGCATCGAAGCTGGCACCCGTGGGCGCATGCAGGGCCACGTCGCCGCGCGCATGGGGTTCGATGGACGGGATGTCGGGTCCATCCACCACGTGGGCCTCGACGCCGTTGTGCTGCGCCCTCCAAGCCAATTCGTCCAATGTCGGCTGCTGGTCTTCGCGACCGACCACGAGGATGCCGCACTCGTTGACGGCCACGCCTCGCGCGTCGCAGTATTCCCGGAGCTGCTGGCTGCCCTCCACGCAAAAGCGCGCCTTGTCGGATCCAGGCTTGAGGTTGTACCCTGAATGGATCACGCCGCTGTTGCGGCCACTCTGGTGCAGCGCCGGGCCGGGCTCCTTCTCGAGCACCTGGACGCGGTGGCCTTCCCGGCTCAAGTGGTATGCCACGCTCATGCCGACGGCACCTGCGCCAATCACGAGGACGTCTGCATCCACGGATGAAGCACCCCGAGCACGCTTGTAGCGTTTGCCAATGGTCAAAACGTGCCGTCCCTTGGCGCCCCCGTGGCCAGCTTGGACCAAGGGCAATTCGACCTCGATTCGACGGGCTTCTTGGGAGTCATCCAGCAGAAGGCCGACATGTTCCGCCGTGGCTACGCGGCCGGCAAGGCCCAAGCGGAGCCACTGTCGCCGGCAGGCCTCTTGTTCGCGGGCATGGGCGGAAGCGGCGTCGGCGCCGAACTGGTGCGCGACGCGTGCACGCGCGTGATGGATCTCCCCGTCACCATCGTGCGGCACTACACGATGCCCAACCATGTCAAGAGCGACTGGCATGTGCTGGCCGTGAGCTACTCGGGCTCCACCGAAGAGACGCTGAGCGTGGCACAGCGAGCAAAGCAGCGGGGCGTGCCAGTCACAAGTTTCGCCACGGGAGGAAAGCTTGCGAAGCTTGCCGGCCGCAACGTGCCCCAGCATGTTGGGACGCAACCCCGTCAGGCCACGGGCCACGCGTGGGCCAGCATCCTGGGCTTCCTCGACGGCTCCGGCATCCTCCTCGAGCCCGTGCCCGTGAACCGCGCCGTGGAGGCCATCCATCAAGTGGACGAGGTGTGCGGGCCCCACGTGCCAGAGGAGAAGAACAAGGCGAAGCAGATGGCACGCCTTCTGGCCGACCCGATCCCCCAGATCTACGCAACGCCCAGCTTCTACGGCGTGGCGCACTTCTTCCGCGCGATGCTCAATGAGAATGCGAAGAAGATCGCGGGGTGGGAGCAGATTCCGGAGTGCAATCACAACGACTTGAGCGGCTGGGGAGGCGACGCCGACCACCGCAAGAGCTTCGCGGCGGTCTTCCTCAACCACAGCGAGCAGATCCCGGAGATGGACAAGCGCATCAAGTTCATGCAGCAGCGCATGGACGCTTGGGGACTGCCGTGGACGCAGCGCGTGGCGGGACCCATCCACCGATTCCGCGACCACGTGGTCGAACAAGCGCGGGCAATCCAGTTCTTTGACTACGTGGCCTACTACACGGCCATGATCCGCGGCCAGGACCCGGCCCAGATCCACGACATCTTGGCTCTGAAGGAATTCCTGCGCAGCTGAATCAGCAGACTTGGCGGAAGCGCCCGGTGGGTTCGTCCGGGCAGGCATCCATGTTCAGAAGGCCGAAGATCGCATCCCAGTGTTCCATGGTGATCGGGATTCCATACGTGACCGGAAGGTACCAGACGAAGCCGGCCACGACGAGGAGGCTCACACCAGCTGCGCCAAGCTTCGACCAGATGGGGCCACGGAAGGCAAGAATCAGCGCCGCCGCGCCCGCGAGGGCGAAGAAGGGAACCAGGAGCGTCACGTAGTAGAGGAACGTCGACCGG
>JBFKLD010000017.1:0-11799 GCA_041630755.1 Thermoplasmatota archaeon | reverse complement strand
CCATCTGCCCTTTTTCCCCTGGACCCTTCAGCGGTCCTTGACGCGAAACAGGAGCGCAATGGGCACGCCCAACAGCAGAGCCGCGCCGCCAGCAAGGTAGCCTGCCGCAAATCCCCGGGCATCGGCCAACTTCGCCAAGGCCAGCTGGCTGCCCACGCCGCCTGCGGAGCCCAGCAATCCGTCGAACGAGATGATAGTGGCACGCTGCTTGCTGGGGATCAACCGGTGGAGTGCCGCTTGCTTGCTGGGGGCCACGATCCCGAAGAAGAGCATGCCGGCCAGGAGCGCCGCGACGGCCACGGTGAACGTGGTTGCCAAGCCGACGCCGAGCATGGCGAGAGCGAATCCGGTGCTGCCGATCACCAGCAATGTGGCGCGGCGGGTCTTTCCTTGGAATGTGCGCACCAGTTGGTTTCCTGCCATCATGGCGACGCTGACCAGCGCCGCGACGACGCCGGCCACCCAGACGGCGTTCTGGCCAAGCAGTTCGAGGAAGTATGGCTGCCACGCATACCAGCCCCAGATGAGGAAGCCCATGTGCAGGAAGCTGAGCATCATCAGCAAGCGCACGCGTGGGTGTTTCCAGCCGTGCTCCCAGCTGGCGCGGCCGATGGCATTGATCTCCGCGGGCACCTTGTGGATGTTGAAGGGCCGTCGGTCGAAGCCCACGTCGCGCATGAGGAACCACCCGGCGGCGAACATGGCAAGAAGAAGCCCACTGCGCACGATGTACGGAAGCGATAGCGAGAGCTGGCCAAGGAGCCCCCCGGAGACCGTGCCGATGAGCATGGCCGTGTTGGTGACTTGGCCCGTGCGGGCAAAGTAGGGGTCGAGGTCTTGCTCCCCCTCGGTGGCTTCCAATGCGTCCACGAACCAAGCTTCGGTGGCGCCGCTGAGAAACGTGAATCCGAGCCCCAGAAGCACACTGGCGGCGATCCACCAGATGAACGTGGCACCCATGGCGGCCAAGATGACGTAGGCGGCCGTGCCGGCGAGGAGCGTGGCTGCGCCAAGAAGGAAGCTCAGCTGACGTCCGCGCGTGTCCGCCACGACGCCGGTGGGCACTTCGAAGATGACTTGCCCGGCGGTGAACGCGGCCGTGGCCGCGAAGGCTTGGAACACGGTGAGGCCCGCATCAAGCAGGAAGAGTGTGTTGACGCCCCAGATGAGGCTGGCGCTCAGTGTCGTCAGTCCCTGGAGCGTGTAGTAGGTCCGGGCGACGCGCACATCGCATCAACGTGCGCTGGGTGCTTGGGCCTGCCGGTCAGGCGAAGCCGTCGAGAGCTTCCCAGGCAGCATCCACGTCATCCACGCGGATGAAGATGCGGCCCCCGTCGGCGCCGTTTCCGGAGCCGAAGCTGGTGACGATGTTGACGCCCTTGGCGCCAAGCGCCTTGGCCACGCCGGCCAGCGCGCCGGGGCGGTTGGGCAGCTCAATCTCGATGACGTCCACAGCCTCAAACGTGATCGCGTGCGCCTCGAAGACCTTGCGCGTTTCGTCCGGCTTGTTGGTGAGGATGCGCAGCCCGCTGCTGTCGGCGGCGAATGCCTCGATGTTCACGCCAGCTTCCTCCAGGTAGCCGGCCACTTCGCCAAGGACACCCGGCTTGTCGGGCACCTGCAGGGCGTAGAACGTGACGTCCATCAATCTTGGACCCGCAGCACCCCTTCTTGAACCCATCCCTTGGCAATGCCTTCATGTGGGCGTCTGGATGCCCGTCCATGGCGTGGGGAACGGCCACGACGGCCAGTGCGCAGAAATTGATGCTTCTTGGCTGCGGCGAGCTTGGAAAGGAAGTCGCCATCGAGGCGCAGCGCCTCGGCTTGGAGGTCATCGGCGTCGACCGGTACGCCAATGCGCCGGCTATGCAGGTGGCCCACCGCAGCCACGTGGTGGACATGACGGACGCCGCCGCCATCCGGAATCTGGTCGAGGCCGAGAAGCCCACGTGGATCGTGCCCGAGATCGAGGCCATCGCCACCCAGGAGCTGCTGCGCTTGGAAGCCGACGGCTACAACGTGGTGCCCACCGCACGCGCCACGCGCCTGACGATGGACCGCGAAGGCATCCGTCGCCTCGCTGCGGAGGAGCTTGGCATCCCGACCAGCCCGTACCAGTTCGCGTCCACGGAGGAAGAGTATCTTGCCGCCGTCGAAGCCGTGGGTGTGCCCTGCGTCGTGAAGCCGACGATGAGCAGCAGCGGCAAGGGGCAATCCACAGTCAAGTCCATGGACGATGCCCTGGGTGCCTGGACGTATGCCAACGAAGGCTCGCGCACGGACACCGGCCGGGTCATCGTGGAGGGCTTCGTCGAATTCGACTACGAGATCACGCTTCTCACCGTGCGCCACACCGGTGGCACCACGTTCTGTCCGCCCATCGGCCACCGGCAAGAGGGAGGAGACTACCAGGAATCCTGGCAGCCCATGCCCATGTCGGACGCTGCTTGGAAAGCCAGCCAGGAGATTGCGCGCAAGGTCACGGACGCGCTTGGCGGCTACGGGCTCTTTGGCGTGGAGCTTTTCATCCGCGGCGACGAGGTGCTCTTTTCGGAGGTGAGCCCCCGGCCCCACGACACCGGCCTCGTGACGCTCGGGTCGCAGCGCTTGAGCGAATTTGCGCTCCACGTGCGCGCCATCACGGGCATGCATGTGCCGGAGGTTGGGTTCCTTGGCCCCGCTGCCAGCGCAGTCATCCTCGGCGACATCGAGAGCACGGCGCCGCGTTTTGAGGGCGTGACGGAGGCCGTCCAAGACGCGGATACGCAAGTGCGGCTCTTTGGCAAGCCCGAAATCCATGGCCGGCGCCGGATGGGCGTCATCATCGCCACGGCTGAGGACGTGGATGCGGCGCGCCAGAAGGCGACGGCCGCGGCCGCGAAGGTGCGCGTCGTCTAGCGGACCACCCGAATCGTTAAGTGGTCTGAAAGAGGCAGGGGCTTGTGCGAACCCTGGTGCTCCTCTTGGCAGCCTCCATGATCTTGTCCGGCTGCGCGGCCCCCGAAGCTGCGCTGCCCGACGAGGCCACGCCGACGCCAAGCGCGTCGCCCGGATCGAGCGCGCCGCAACCAAGTGCGTCGCCCGAGCCAGGCTCTTCTCCGGAGCCGGGTTCGTCGCCGGAGCCCGGTTCCTCCCCGGACCCCGAGCCCTCATCGCCCGCTGATCCGTCGCCCACGGCCGAGCCTCCTGCACCGCAGGACACCAACGGGGACTCCTACGTCGTCATCGCGATCGTGGACACCGGCATCAATGCGTACCACGAAGAGTTCCGGCGCCCTGAGCTGACGGCGCACCCGAGCACCTACATTGACGGGTACCCCGCCCAATCCCAGGCGCTGCCGATCACCCTCGGAAGCGGTTCTGTCAACCAGCTCTACGAGAAAGACAAGGCCATCTGGGACACCGTTGCAAGCGGCGCGAACAATCTCTACTGGATCCCCGGAACGAACATCATCGGGGCGCAATCCCACCACGATGAACCGCGCAAGATCTTGGACGACCACGGCCACGGCACCGGAAGCGCCAGTGTGGCCGCCGGGGCCACGACGGGTTCGTGCCCCGAATGCTTGCTTGTCGTCATCGAGGGCCTTGGCGCCTACGAATGGGCCACTCAACAGCCCTGGATCGACATGGTCAGCAATTCCTACGGGTTGAGCTACTTCGGCCTCGTGGCCGGGCCTACCTACTTCATCGCCGACTCCGTGCCGAAGAAGAGCAGCGAAGAAGGGCAAGTTGTCCTCTTTGCCGCCGGCAACGGCGCGCTCAACATGTACGACGCTCCCCAAGTGACCTACGGCAGTGCCTACACGGGCCCGGACTGGATCGTCACCGTGGGCGCCGTCAGCCCCGCGGACCGCAACAACATCGCCGGCGCCGGCAAGCCCGTGGACATCGCATCCTATGGCATGGACTGGCCCGCGGCCGGCATCGGCACCACCAGTGATTCCATCATGTTCAGTGGCACTAGCTGCGCCACGCCCATCAGCGCGGGCGTGTTTGGCCAAGTGCTGCTGGAGGCACGGCGTGCCCTGGGCGATGACTCCGAGGGCTACGCCAACGGTGTCGTGGCCGAGGGAGAACCCGTGGATGGGAGTCCGTTTCTTGACGATGGCGTGTTCACGCGCAGCGAACTCTACGAAGTGGTGACCCGCAGCGCCGTCTATCCCACCTCGCTGGTGCCTGCGTACATCTACCCGGTGCAGACCCCCGCGACGCCCGCCGACCCGCTGCTGATGGGCTGGGGCGTGGTGGATGCGGATACGGCGGCCGCCGGCGTGGACTGGATGCTTGGCGGCACGGCCCCCGGATCGAAGCCCCTGGCCGAGTCCTGGATGCCTGTCCACAGCAGCATCCGCACCGCCATGTACGGAGGCTGGAACGGCCGCACGGTGGAGCCCAGCGCGCCTGTGACCACGTGGGAAGGCGTCGTGGATGCCTACATGTCCACGGTCACTTCGTAGAAACCCGGTGCCGCGACCACGAAGGCTATCAAGGGCCAAACTGCGTGGCACCTATGCGCCTACTTGTGGCCCTTAGCCTCATCGCCTTGGGCTTTGCCGGATGCCTCGCTGAAGCTCCCGTGGATGATCAATCCCTGGAGCCCGTTCCCGAATCGTCGCTGGATCCCGCCGACTTCTGGGGTCCCGACGACCCCGTGTTCTGCGGCGGCAACGTGGCCTGCGACTTCGACGATGACGCATTCCACCAATACGTCGTCTACGATTTGGACACCACCAAGATCGATGTCCTTGTGCTTCCGCCGGGCGGCATGAGCACGCCGGACTTCATCGCCGCCAGCCGCCAAGCGGCCCAGGCGTGGAGCGACGGCGTCGAGCACTTCGGCGCGCCGTGGTTCACGGAAGCCTTCGAGATGACGGTGAGCGCCGTCGGCGTGGACGTGCCGGACATCAGCATGGCCACCGATCCTGAGATCGTGATCATCAGTTCGGCTGCGGTGGGCATCGTCGGCATCGGCTTGGAGCCCAAGCAGTTCGGCTGCATCATCCTCGGCGAGGATGCCCTGGCAACCTACGACGGCCACTACCACGGCGACACGTACCTGTATGCTCAGGACTGCACGGGCATCGGCTTCACCTGCTTCGCCATCAATGTCGGGGCGGCCGACACGCGCGGCCTGTACGACCTGATTGCGCACGAAGTGGGGCACTGCCTTGGCCCCGGCCACGTCGGCGACGCCTTGGACTTCAAGGCCAAGCGTGCCCCCGTGGAGGACATCATGAGCTACCAGGACAACCCCGAGCAAGTCCACTGCGTGAGCAACATGAACGTGCGCGTCATGGAAGGCGTGTACGCGCACTTGCTTGACCGCCCCGAAGAAGAGTTCCTGCCCCGTGGCAGCTACTTGGAATTCAACCCGTGGGACTACGCGCAGATCGAGTGCGAGAACCCGCCCGGCATGTAGGGTCGGCTCGCAATTTCCCTCATCCTTTCACTCACGTTCTTCTTCGCACCTTCATGGGTGTGCCCAACCCTTATCGCAGGATGGCCATGCGCGGCCATGCGCGCAATCGCCCTTCTGCTTCTGGTTCCGTTCGTCGCCCAGGCGTCCGCCCACGGCGCCCTCGAGATCAACGAATTCGACACGTACGCCATCAGCGACTTCGAAGGCCACGAGGAAAGCTTCGCCTGGGAAGGCTGGGAGATCTGGGACGTCTACGCCGGCGATGGGGCCCTCCTCGATGGCCACGGCGTCTACTTCAAGGTCAACGTGGCGGGCGATGGCACCCTTCGGCCCACCGGCGGCCAAGTGTGGGACCTGAGCTTCTCGTACACGGTCGGAAACGAATCCTATGTGCGCACAATTGCCCATGACGGAAACGAAGTGACCACCGACTTCGACCAGCTGGACTGGCAAGTCGCCGACGGCAACGTGTTCCAAGTCCACGCCTGGGCCGCCGTGCCTGCGTGGCAGAACATGAGCATCGCGGATTTGGTCGTCGTGTCCTCGGTGGATGGCTCTCCGCGCGATTCTGCACCCGGCGGAATCCACGACCCCGCCACGGGCGAGGAAGTGCCTGTGTCCGCGCCCGCCTCGGGGGTCTTTCCGCCCATGGGCGAGGGGCGCCTCGTCGAGACTGTTGCCCTGACCGGTTCTGCCAAGTGGCTCGACGTCAACGTGAGCGCCACCGGCACCGGAGCCACGTTCGATGTCACCAACCCCCTTGCGGCGCAGGGCCAGCATTTCATGGTCGTCGTCGGCGATGGGTGGAACGTGACCGGCGTGCCCGCGGCGGCCAGTTTGGACGGCGGTTCCAGCACCAGCTTCACGCTCGCGCTCACGCCCCCGGAAGGCGTCGTGGAGCCGCTGCGCATTGACTTGCTCACCGACATCGGCGGCAAGCAATCCTACTTCGCAATCATGACCGACGACGGCATGCGCATCGTCCAGGAGCCCGCTCCTGCCTACACGCCCGCGCCCACCGCGGACACGCCCGGCTTCCCGCTGGTCCTGGCGCTCCTGGCGCTTGTTTTGGCGCGGCGCCGCTAGCCCCTCTTTCCCCTGTTGGTCGCATCAGGGAAGCCATTTTGTGCTGTGGGTTGGCTCCCCTCACGTTGGATCTCCTGAAGGCCCTCTCCAACCAAACCAACCGCGCCTTGCTCGCACTTCTGGTAGCCGAGCCTACGTATGCCCGCAAGGCCGCGACGTTGCTGGAGATCTCGGAGACCGAAGCCACCCGGCGCCTGCGACTCATGGAAAAGCTGGGCGTCGTCGAAAGCCAATGGAGCCACATCGGCAAGAACGTCAAGATGTACGCGCTGGCCACGCGCGCGATCACCGTCGGCATCCAGAACGACGGCCTGCACATCGCGCTCGAAGGGCCCCGCTCCACGGCCCCCGTCGTCCTCGAAACGGCCTCCGTGCGCGTGCCCGACCCTGGAGCCGTGCATGGGCGTGATGACGTTCTTGCCGCCATTGGCACACGGCCCGTCACGCTCCTTCGCGGCCTTCCCGGAATCGGCAAGACGAGCGTGGCCGCGCGGGCCGCACTCGATGCGGGCATCCCCGTGTTCTGGTACGCCTTTCGCGGCGTTGAGAGCCTCGACTGGCTCGCCAACCGCCTCGGCCTCTTTCTTGCCCAGCACGGCGACACCCGCGTGCTGGATGCCGTGCAGCAGGACATGGCGCCCGCAGAGAAGCGCGAGCGCATGCTCGAATCCGTCGACGAGGCGGAGGTGTTTCTCGCGTTCGACGACGTGCACAACGTGGAAGATCCCCATGTCAGCGCATGGCTTCGTGATGCCGCGGCCCGCACGCGCACCGGGAGATTGCTTCTGGTGGGGCGCGAAGTCTTGCCGCAAGCTGCGCTCGCGCACGTTCAAGAGATCCACCTTGACGGACTCACCGACGCAGGCGTCGCGGCCATCGTCGCCGAGGCTGGAGAGGACGCGGATGCCGTGCCGGTTCTTCGCAACCGCTTTGGCGGCCACCCGCTCGCCATCCGACTCGCGCTGGAAGCTGCGCGCCGCACCGGAACACCATTGCGCGACGTCGCCGACCACATCCCGGCGGATGGCCTCGATGCCTACTTGCTGGCGGAGATTGAAAGCCGTCTCGGGGACGGCGAACGGCGGCTGCTTGCGGCTGCTTGCGTGTTCCGCACGGACTTCGCTCTGGCGGACCTGCGCGCCGTCTCGTCGCGCATCCACCGCAAGGACCTCCTCACGATGCGTCGCCATGGGCTGGTGCTTGACCGGGGCGGCGGGCGCGCCACGTTGCACGAAGTCGTGCGCACGTACTTCTATGAGCGTTTGGCCACCAAAGCGGACTTCCACCGGCATGCTGCCAAGCGCTTCTTGGACGCAGGCACCGTGGAGGGGCGCCTGGAGGCCATGCACCACTACCTTGCAGCTGGCGACCAAGCAAAGGTGCTGGATCTGCTGGAGAACAACCTCGACTTGCGGGAATTCGACTTCGTGGACGCCGGGTACACGCAGCTCTACCTCAACATGCTGCGCCTCCTGGACGACGTCGAGGTGGGCCCAAAGCGGGCATTGATCGAGGACGAGAAGGGCGACCTCTTGCTGCACCGGGGCGAACCCGCTGCCGCGCTCGACCACTACGCCGCCGCCCGGAAGCTGTTCGTGCAGCAAGGCAACACGGCGCGCGTGTGCGATGTGGACTGGAAGCGCGCCTTGGCGCTCGGGCGCCTTGGCAAGCACGACGAAGCAGGATCGGTTTGCCAGATGGCCCTTGAGGCTGTCGAGGACGATGATCCAACCAAACGCCGGTTGGAAGACGTCCTGGCCACTCTGGCTTGAGCAAAGTTGCGCAGACCCAGGCATTATCCCCATTCGCGGCACGTATCGTCCTTGATGGCACAACAACTCGCCTTTGCGCCCGACAATCGAACGACCCGCACGCGGCCCCCCGGAGTCGCCCGCCAACGCATCCTCGCCGTCGTGCGCCACAATCCCGGCATCCACGTCGGCCACGTTGCCCGCCTCGTCGGGATGGCCTGGAACACCGTGGACCACCACATCCGGCGCATGGAGCGAGCGGGCGTCGTGGCCTGCGTCAAGGTCCAAGGCCGCATCGCCCTCTTTGACGCAACACAGGGCCGCGTGCCCAACAAGCGCGCCCAAGCCCTCCTGAAAGACGCCCGCAACCGCGTCATGCTCGGCTGCATTGTGGCCAGTCCGGGCAGCACGCAGCGCGGCCTGGCGGACGCCACGGGCCTCGCCGCCAGCGTCGTCCACAGGCGCTTGGCATCCATGGAAGACGCGGGGCTTGTCTACCGCACTCCTGACGGACGCTCCAACGTCGTTCACCCCACCCGCCGTGCCCACGACGCCCTCGTGGAGGCCTGGCAATGAAGGACGCACTCACCAAGAAGATCCTCCAGCACATCCAATCCGGGGCTTCGCCCGCAAGCCTTGCTGCACGACTCGGATGCACCGACGAAGCGCTCCACGGACGCCTTGGCAACCTCCAACGCGCCGGCGCCATCGAGATCCGCGTGCGCCCCGAGCACATGGGAATGGTCCACGAACTGCACGTGACCGGAACCCCCACGCACCGCACCCATCCCGACGCGCTGCGCACGCTGGCCAAGAACGCGGGGCCTGTGCGCACGCTGGCATCCGGCCAGGCCCAATTTTGCCTGCCCGCTGCCGACCTTGACGCAGTCGAATCCATCGCGCGCAAACTGGCCGAAGACGCGGGACTCGAAGACGTCCAGACGCAGATGGTGGTTGGCCGCTTTTTGCCCTAACGCGGCAAACGTCGCAGCCGCTTGGGCACCTCGACGCCGTTCTCCTTCATCCACTCCCGCAATTCCCGGTACCCGTCGGGCCCGACCATGTACCCGATGCACTTGCTCGTGCCACAGTGGCATTCCGGTGGCGGGTCCTGGAAGTCGAAGTGGTAGTCGTACGTGATCTCCTCGCCTTCCTTGATGTTCCGCGTGGCCACCAGCCAGATGCGCCGCCCGCGCTCATTCTGGCTCTCCGCGTTCGGGTCGCAGGAGTGGTTGGCGCGGCGCGCCGTGTTCCAATGCTTGGCGCCGTCAATGTCGAATCGCTGGTTCAGACGAAAGACGAAGATGCGGCCGCGTGCCCACTGCCTTTCGGCGCGCCGGTTGCCTTCGCCGCGCTTGACCTTCTCGCCACGGTACTCGACGATGCAGGTGCCCTTGGGAAGGTCGCGGGCGGCAAAGAGGCCCTTTCCGTGCAAGCCGGAGTCCCGCACCGTGACGTATTCGTTTCCTTCCGGCTGGGGCAGCACAACGCCCCATCCTTGGGTCGCCTTTCAAACACTCCGAGTCGCGTCTGCTGCTTGCTTGACGGCTTCCACAACGGCCGCGTCTTCGAGCGTGCTCACATCTTGCGTGATCTCTTCGCCCTTGGCAATGGATCGCAGGATGCGCCGCATGATCTTGCCGCTGCGCGTCTTGGGCAGTCCCTTGGCAAACACGATGTGCTCCGGGCGCGCGGTCTTGCCGATGTCCTTTGCCACGTGGTCGCGCAGCGCTTGTTCGTTCACGTGGCCATCCGAGACAACGAAGGCCCAGATGCATTCCCCGGTCACCGGGTGGGGGGCGCCCACCACTGCGGCCTCCGCCACAGCAGGGTGCGCGACCAAGCTCGATTCAACCTCCATGGTGCCGATGCGGTGCCCCGAGACGTTCAGGACATCATCGAAGCGGCCCAGGATCCAATAATCCGGATCATGGCGGGCGGTGTCGCCGGCCAAGTACATGCCATCAAACATGGACCAGTACGTCTGCTTGTACCGTTGCGGGTCGCCCCAGACGCCGCGCAGCATGCTCGGCCAGGGCTTTCGCAGGACCAAGAATCCGTCGTCGGCGCTTTTGCCGTCCTTGTCCACGATGTCCACCGGCATGCCGGGCAAGGGGCCCGTGCAGGAACCGGGCCGCAACGTGTCGGCACCCGGCAGGGGACTCAGCACGATGCCGCCGGTTTCGGTCTGCCACCACGTGTCCACGATGGGGCACCGGCCGCCACCGATGACGGTGTGGTACCACATCCATGCCTCGGGATTGATCGGCTCGCCGACGCTGCCAAGCAAACGAAGGCTCGACAAGTTGTGCCCGTTGGGCCATGCGTCGCCGGCAGCCATCAAGGCGCGGATGGCGGTCGGAGCCGTGTAAAGGATCGTGACTTGGTGCTTGGCCACGAGTTCCCAGAACCGATCTGGCTTCGGGTACGTCGGCGCACCCTCGTACATGAGGATCGTCGCGCCATTCATGAGCGGTCCATAGACCAGGTATGTGTGACCCGTGATCCAGCCCACGTCCGCCGTGCACCAGTAGATGTCGTCTTGCAAATCGAACACCCACCGCGTGCTGGCGCGCGCCCACGTCAGGTATCCGCCGTGGGTGTGCAAGATGCCTTTCGGCTTGCCCGTTGAGCCGCTCGTGTAGAGAATGAAAAGTGGATCTTCGGAGCCCATGCTCACGGGCTCTGCGGGTTCGCCCTCAAGATCATGCCACCACACATCGCCGTCGTTCCACGCGATGTCTTGGCCCGTGCGCCGCAGCACCACCACGTGGTCCACGTCGCAGCTGCTGAGGGCCTCGTCGGTGTTGTCCTTCAACGGCACCGTCTTGCCCCCCCGGAACCCACCATCCGCCGTGATGACCACCTTCGCGCCCGTGTCCTGGATGCGGTCGGCCAAGGCCTTCGCGCTGAATCCGCCAAAGACCACGCTGTGGATGGCCCCGATGCGGGCGCAAGCAAGCATGGCCACGGCCACCTCGGGGACCAACGGCATGTAGATGATCACGCGGTCGCCGCGCTCCACGCCAAGGCTCCGCAAGGACCCCGCAAACTGCGCCACGTCATCCGTCAATTGTTGATACGAAATCTCGCGGACCGACCCATCTTCCGCCTCCCAGATGATCGCCGTCTGCTCGGCGCGCTCCGGCAAATGACGGTCCAAGCAATTCTTCGACGCATTCAGCGTGCCATCCGCAAACCAGCGATACACTGGCGCATCGCTTTCGTCGAGCACCTGCGTGAACGGCGTGTCCCACTCCAGCTCCGCGCGCGCCAAGGATTCCCAGAAGTCTGGCTCCTCGGCGGCTTCCAACAGTGCCGCCTTGCCGTCCGCGTCGATCAACGTGCTCTTGGCAAAGGAAGGCGGGACCGGGAACGTCCGCGACTCATGGAGCAAGTGGTCCATGCGCGTCGCATCAGAGCCATCCCATTCAAAAGGTTGGGAAAAAGGAAGAAAGAAACCAGCCGAACATCAGCCGTGCAGCGTCTCGCGGGCCGTGTAGATGGTCTCCATGTACAGCTGCGCCGCCATCGGCTTCT
>JBFKLD010000016.1:0-12722 GCA_041630755.1 Thermoplasmatota archaeon | reverse complement strand
CGCCATCAACATCCCCTCCCTGGACAGTTCACCCAACGACCCCGGCAGACCCGTGGCCGGCGCCGTCTGGAAAGGAATTTTCCTTCCGCGACGCACTGGACGCCGCCGCCTTCTTGGACGCTGAGCTTTCTGCATTTCTCCAGCAGGACGCCCTGATGCTGGCGGTGGCAGAATACGCATCGCATGAGCCGACACCGGCTTCGCCGCTTGGATCGGCGGCATGGGCGATCGCGGTCAGCTCGCCGGAGGAAACCTACGACTTCACCGTGTTGAGCACGGGCCCGGTGACCCCAACCTACCAATTCCAAAGCGTGCACCGCGACGACCCGAAGCCCACGCAACACTTCGCGGACCGTGTGGAGACGCCTCTGGTGAGCTTCGCATTCATGGAGGAAACCTGTGGCGTGGCCTACTACGTGGATGACGGCACACCTTGGTTCAGCTGCGACCCGGGGGGCGAATTGGGCTTCCCCGAAGACGTCCGTGATGCGCGCACCGGGTACATGAGCCGGCAGATCCGGCTACCCTGACCTCACCACGTCCCTGACGCTCGCCTGGTCCGTGGGGTAGAGCACCAGCTCCTGCACGTTGACGTGGCTCGGGCGCTGCACGCACCAAAGGATCGTCTCCGCGACGTCCTCGGCGCGCAGCGGCCGCGTGTCTTGGTACACGGCCTTGGCCTTCTCGGTGTCGCCACGGAAGCGCACCTCGCTGAATTCGGTCTCGACGAGGCCGGGTTCGATGTTGGTGACGCGCACGCCCGTGCCTTGCAAGTCGAGCCGGAGGCCTTCACTGAGGGCACGCACGGCGTGCTTGGTAGCGCAGTAGACGCCTCCGCCAGGGTAGACCCAGCGGCCCGCGACGCTGCCCAAGTTGACGATGTGCCCTTGGCGTTCAATGATGGCAGGAAGCGCGTGGCGGGTCATGGCCAGCAGGCCGGTGACGTTGGTGTCGATCATCTCTTGCCAGTCCTCGACGCGGGCCGCGGGCATGGGGTCGGTGCCGCGCGCGAGGCCCGCGTTGTTGACAAGCACGTCGACGTCGAAGGGCCCCGCCGCGGCCACGGCCTCCACGTCGCTGACATCCAGAGCAAGGGGCACCACGTCGGCTCCGGCGTCGGACCACGCGGGCGCCAGTTCCTCAAGGCGTTGCTGGCGGCGGCCAACCACGATGAGGCGGTCGGCGTGGGGTGCAAACGCGTCGGCCGTGGCTTTGCCGATGCCGGCGGTGGCGCCGGTGATCAAGACGTCCATGCGCAGCCCATTGGCCGCGTGTTCTTCAGACCTCGGCTTCGACGGTTGCTTCGGGCGCTTCCTGGGCCAAGGGGAGAGTGAAGACGAACCGGGAGCCGAGGGCGGGGCCTTCGCTTTCGGCGTGGATGGTGCCGCCGTGCTGCTCGACGATGCCTTTGCAGATGTACAATCCCAAGCCGGTGCCTCCGACGTCGTAGACGCGGGCGTCGTGGACTTGGCTGAAGGGCTCAAAGAGTGCGGAGATCTGCGCCTCGGTGAGTCCAGCTCCGTCGTCTTCGACGGTGATGCGCACTTCGTTTTCCACTTCGCCGTGGATGACGACGCTGGATTCGGTGAACTTGAGGGCGTTCGACACGAGGTTGCTCAGAACTTGGACGAGGCGGTCGGCGTCGGCGTCCAACGTGATGTCGGGAAGGTCCACTTCGAATGAGACGCCTTGCTCTTCGACCATCTGGGAGAACATGTCGCGGATCTCGTTGGCGATGTCGGTGAGCTTGGTGGGCTTGCGGTCAAGTTTGAGTCCGCCACCCTGCAGGCGCGCCACGTCGAGGATCTCGTGGACGAGGTCCGCAAGGCGTTCGACGTTGCGGTCCACCAGGTCCACGGCACGCTGCTGCCGCTCGTTGAGGTCGCCAAGGTGGCGTTCGCGCAGGACGCGCAGCTGCAGGCGCAGCGGCGTGAGCGGGGTGTTGAGCTCGTGGCTGGCCATGTTCAGAAGCCGGGTCTTGAGATCGTTGACCTGCTGCAGCTGCTGAATCTCGAGTTTGCGCTCGAAGGCCAGGCGGTGGGCTTCCTCGGCTTTGCGCTGCTCGGTGATGTCGCGCACGGCCGTGACGCGCACGACGCGGTCTTCGTAGGGCATGTCCCGGGCGTTGAGCTCACCCAGGAACGTGGAGCCGTCTTTGCGCAGGAGGCGAAGCTCGTAGGTTTCGTCGGCGGGGGACGAAAGGCGTTGCTCGAGCACGGCGTGGTCTTCGGGGTGCACGAGGCTGTCCACGTGGACCCCGACTAGTTCGCCTTCTTCGTAGCCAAAGAGGCGCTCGAAGCTGCCGTTTGCTTCGAGCATGACGCCGCTTTCGTGGATGCACAAGCCTTCCTTGCTCGCGGCGGCCAAGATCTTGTAGCGGTCTTCGGCGCGCTTGCGGTGGAAGACGGGGCCGATGTGCGCGGAGGCTGCCGAGACGAGATGGACCAGCACTTCATCTTCAGGCCGCATGCGGTCCATGAAGAAGGTCAGCACCGCAATGGGTGCCCCTTCGTCGATGACGGGCACGGCTGCGGCGGCGCTGTAGGACGGGGCGAGTGTTTCGAGGTGGCCGTCTTTGGCTTCTTGCCGGATGTCGGGGACGAGGGTGATGGATCGGGAGACCCACGCGCGTCCGGGCAGGCCTTCCCCTTCGCCAAGCCGCGGTGCGGCAGGGGCCTCGCCGTCGCTCCAGCATGCGGTGCGGCGCATGGCGCCGTGGGCGTCGGGGACCCACGCTTCGGCCAATCGCCAGCCGCCGATGCGGGCAGCCCGTTCCAGGGTTTGGCCCAATGCTTCGTCGAGGTCTGTGGCGCGGCCGAGGCCGCGGGAGAGGGTCTGCAGCAGCCGCAGCTCATCTTCGGCGCGCCCCGCGCGCTCGACGCGGTCACGCCATCCGGATTCGCGCATGGTGCGGCGGCTGGTTTCGTGGGCGATGAGCGCGGCAACGCCGCCAGCGAAGCCCATGTAGGTCAGGCGCAGAACGGCCTGGGAGGGGTCTGTGGCGAAGGTGCCGCCGAAGACCATGATGGTAGCGTAGCACGCCACGAACAGGCCTGTGGCGGCGATGGTGCCGCGGTAGTTGTACCGGAAGGCCACGGCGGCGAGGCTGACGAACCAGAGCAGGTAGAACGGGCTCTCGCCGGAGCCGGTCGCCACAATCCAGGCCGTGATGAAGATGGCATCCATCAGGGTCGTGGCGCCGGCCGTGGTGAGGGCGCGGTACCGTTCGTAGGGCCGGAACGCCACGACGTAGAATCCGTAGACGAGGGCCAGCACGGACACGAGCGCGGCCAGACCGGGAATCCCCTGGCTCGGATCGAAGGCGAGGTACCAGATGGCGACGTTGAAGGCGATGAGCGCCAGGCGCACGCCGGCGACGTTCTTCTCGGCGGCGTGTGCCTTCTCTTCCGCAGGGTCGGGCGGCTGGTAGAAGCCAAGCTCATCCGCACCCGACACGGTGGCCACGGCACACCATCCCAGTCCCCACATAACCGTGTGGCGGTTATGGGCAACCGGTGAGGCCAAGTGGTGCGGCCTCCTGGGAGGATTGTGGGAGTCAACCTGCGCGATCTGTTTGCGCCCAAGCCTGTGCCAATGGACTGGTATTCGGACAAGCGCATCGCGGTGGACGGCCACAACACGGCCTTTCGCTACATGACGAGCATCCGCGGCAAGGACGGCGACGTGCTGCGCAATGCCGATGGCCGCGCCACGGGTCACATCTTGGGCATCCTGGGGCTCATCAAGACGCTGCGCCAGCATGGCGCGGAGCCTGTGTGGATCTGGGATGGGGATGTGCATCCGCGCAAGCAGGCAACCGTGGATGAGCGCATCCGGAAGCGGCAGCAGGCGATGGAGGCCGCTGAGGCGGCCAAGCAGGCAGGCGACATGAGCACGTACCATCGCATGATGCGCGGCACGGTGTACTTGGATCGCCAGATGATCGAGGACGCGAGCCGCATCTTGGAGGCGCTAGGCATCGCGGTAGTCCGCGCAGACCATGACGGCGAGCGGTACGCGGCAGCCCTCTGCCACGAAGGGCACGCGGACGCGGTGGCGTCAGAGGATTTTGACGCCCTGGTGGCTGGGGCGCCGAGTGTGCTTCGCAAGGCGGGCTCGCAAGATCCGTTTCTGCTGGAGCTGAGCGACCTGGCCGACCATGACTTGGATGCGTCGGCCCTGCGCGCGGTGGCCATCTTGTGTGGCACGGATTGGCATCCGGGCGTGAAGGGATTTGGCGCCAAGACGGCGGTGAAGGCGCTGCGGGCGCATGACTTGCAGGAGTTGTGGGCGGAGGCGCAGGCGGGCTCGAGTGCGACGCGCTTCCACAAGCTGATTGCGCAAAGCGGCATGACGTGGGACGAATTTGCGGATCTGGACGCGTTCATCGCTTCGCTGCCGGCGCCGTCGGCGCCGCGCGCCCCGAAGCCGTGCCCCGAGATGGCGACGGAAGTGGCGAAGGAGATCGGCTTGCGGCCGGACCGCGTCTTGGCCTGCTTCACGTAGCCCGTTTTCCAAGCGAAATCAAGGGGTAGCGGCCACGCTGGGCCAGGTGATCCTTGCAGAGATGGGGTGCCGGGGTCCCCGGAGTTCCGGATCATCCCACCGTGCATCCCATCCCGGTCTCCCAGAGGCCACAAAGTTTGGCCCGTACCGGGTACAATGGGGGAAGAGGGGGCGGGTTTGACCTCGTTTTTGGTAACAAACCCCCGGCATGGCTTGCCAAGCTGGCATCTAATCTGATAACAATCTCTCTAGTAGAGGCGCCCTCAAACCGGTGCGCAGCGATTCCACACGAAGAAAAGGTCCTCCGTGGCCCCACACCCGACCGCCGACGCGCAGCACGCGAGCTATCTACGGAAGCTCCAGTGCCCACCCGTGCCCGGCCTCACCCACGCCCGCGTCTTGACGATGGACCCCGACCAGCCAGAAGCCCAGGCCATCTTCTGGGAGGACACGATCCGCGCCATCGGCACCAACGAAGAGATCGCCGCGCTCGGCGACACCGTGGACGCGCGCACGCTCGGCGACCCGCTGGTCATCCCCGGCTTCGTGGACGGGCACATGCACTTCCTGCACGTCGGCGTGCGGCGCACGCGCCCGGATCTGTCCCATGCGCGCAACTTGGACGAGGCCCTGGCCACCATGCGCGCGTTCGTGGCACGGACCGAAGGGTCCGTCACAGGGGAAGGGTGGGACGAAGCTCACTGGCCTGACCGTCGCCCGCAGCGCGCGGACCTCGACGCCATTTCCGAGGACCGCCCCCTTGTCATGCGCCGCATGTGTGGACATGTCAGCATCGCGAACACGGCGGCGCTGGACGTCGTCCGCCAGCACTGGGACGACCCCGAGAAAGTGGACCTCGACACAGGTGTCCTCCTGGAGGAACCCAGCCTCTTCCTCAACGAAGTGCTGCCCGAGCCGCCCGAACGCCTGGCCACCGCCCTCGCCAAGGCCACCGGCGTGGCTCATCGCCTGGGCATCACCTCCATCGGGACCTACGAGCAGACGCCGATGCGCAACGCCATTGAAGCGGCCGCCCAGGAGGGCTCCCTCGGCATTCGCGTGGCCTGCCACATCTACCCGCAGGCCCTCGACCAAGCCATTGCGTCCGGCTTCCGCACAGGCACCCCCCGTGGCGCGCTCTACCAAGACGGCGGCATGAAGGTCTTCCTCGACGGCAGCCTCGGCGGCCACAGCGCCTACCTGCGCGAGCCCTACACCGACAAGCCGACGCGCGGCATCCGCAACTTCACCGACGAACAGCTCGACGACCTTTTCGAGCGGGCCCACACGGCCGGCATCCAGATCCACGCGCACGTCATCGGCGACGGCGCCGTGGACCAAGGCCTGGATGCCTTCGAGCGGCTGGCGAGCCGCCACCGGAATTTTGCCGAGCTGCGGCACCGCTTCGAACATTACGAGATTGTCCACGACGACCAGATTGAGCGCACCGCGCAGCTGGGCATCCATTGCTGCGCGCAGCCCAACTTCGTGGGCGTCTGGAGCGCCGACGGAGGCATGTACGAGGACCGCCTTGGCGACCGGTTCCGGGTCAACAACCGCTTCAACACGTTCCAGGCCCAAGGCGTGGACCTCAGCTTTGGAAGCGACGGCATGCCCTTTGGCCCCCTGTACGGGCTCTCGAGCGCCGTCAACCACCCCATGCCAAGCGAGCGGCCGTCCATTGAGCGTGCCCTCGCTCTCTACACGCGGGAAGCCGCCCGCGGGCTCCATCTGGAAGCGGGCATGCTGCGCGTGGGCATGCCGGCAGACCTCCTCGTCATCGACGACTGGCAAAAGGACGGCCAGTGGCAAGACCCGCGCATGTGGATCGTGCGGCGGACCATCCAGGGAGGACGCATCGTGCACGAAGGCACCGAATCCTTCCCTGCCGACGAACACTGACACGGGCCAATCCAGCACGAGCCACCCGACGGCAGCTACCCGACATGGACCATCCGATGGTGGCTCACGAACGGTCGTCCTGTCCCATCGTGTCCCAGATTCGAGCGCCAAGAGCTCGAGGCCAACGATTGGACGAGGAGGTTCTCAAAGGACATCCACCGTCAATCGATCACGGAGCATGAGTGCTTTCCATCACCAGGACTCCCTGCAGGCAAGCCGAACCATGATCTGGATCTGTTCGACAAGATCTGTTGGACAGGAAATCATGGGGTCTTGAAAGAAAATCAGGGGAGGGACCCCATGATTTCTTCTGGACTTCTCCAAAAGAGAGGGACTAAGATTTCTTACTTCTACTCGAGATAACGGACTCTGCTTCTTCATACAACTCATCAACAAAAACATTCCGTTGACAGTTTTGTTCATTGGAACAGCCAAAACCAAGCAAACGCGGAGGTTGCCTCCAAGGGCCACTCCATTTTCACCTTCCAGGCGCAATCATGGGGTCCCCCTTTCCGACCAAATTCATGCACAATCCACAGATCGTCAGTTCCGGTGCAAAACCATCCAGCGGAAATGGAAGCCGTCCTTGCGCACGGAAGCCACCTGCAGCGCCGATGGACTTTGTCGGCACATGGAATGGACTTCGTCGTCCCATGGAGCGGGCATCGGCAATTCATTCAGTCGCAGCTTATCATTTTGAAACCGCCAATGCCCTTCCAACAGGAGCGACCCCCGTGGCAGCCTGGTGCATTTGCCAACGGTTATGCCACCCTGACAAATCCAAGACCATGGCCACGACGACCGTCCCTGTCCCTGCGGACGCCTTGCGTCGCGCCCAGGACTCCCTCGCTCCCATGTATGGAAGCGACATCTGGGAACAAGACGGGCGCCGCGTGCTCATGATCCGCGTCCCCAACGATGACCCTGACCCGGTCAACGATCTGGAGTACGCAGCCGACTACCTCTCCCCTGGAGATGTGCGCGGCATCACCCATTGCGTCCTGCTGGGGCACAAGAAGATGCACGCCGTCTACACGCAGCCCGTGCGCGACATCATGGCGCGACGGGTCGCCTTCGACCAAGACCAATGCATCGCGCTACGGCGAGAGATGGACCCTCACGCTGCAAAGCTGTACGCTGCGGCCAAGGATCCTCGCCGCCTGTTGCGCGTCGCTCTTCGGTTGCCCAAGAATCGGGTCCAGGACTTGGATGACGAAGACCTGGACAACTTCGCCGACCACTTGGCGGCCGAATTCGAGGAAGGGCGCATCGCCGAAGCGCGCTGCGTCTACATCATCGCCGACGCCAACGACGTCCGGCTCGACCCCGACCTGTTCTTGCCGGACCTGAAGCAACGCTTCGAGGCACGGGAGAAGCGCCGGCAGATCCTGGCGAAGGCCGAGGTCACCAAGAAGGAGCGCGAAGAGCGCACCCTGCAAGACCGCGCCCGCAACGACCTGGAGCGCAAACGCCTCTTGCGCGATCTCGAGAAGCGGTTTGGCGAAACAGAAGATTTCGAGCGCCGCCGCCGGACCGAGCGTGTGGTGCGCGCCCCCGTGCGAGCGCCCGCGCGCGCCCCTGAAAGCGCGCCGGTGCGCGACCGCGAAGCCCGTGACCGCATGGACCCCCTCTGGGAGGACGTGCGTGCCACGCTGGAAGACCACGGCTACGAAGTGCTCATCCAACCCCAAGTGCCGGGCCACGAGATCGACATGGCCGCTGAACGCGCCGAAGGGCCGGCCAAGGTCCTCGTGCGCATCAGCAACCACCTCGACACGAACACGGCCGAGAAGGCGCTGTTCACGGCTCGAGCTCTAGGGGCTGACCTGGCCCTCCTGGTAGCCGAAACGGCCACGGCAGAAGCCCAGCGCGCCCTCGTGGCGACCAAGGGCACCTGGGTGGCTCCGCGCGATCTGGGGCGCTTGTCCTTCTGATGCGCCTCGCCTCGACGTGCACGCCCATTGATGACCTGCTCGACGGTGGGCTCGAGCCGGATGCCGTCACCCTAGTCTTCGGCGAAGGCGGCAGCGGCAAGACCAACCTCGCCATGCAGCTGGCGCGGCAAGCGCGCGGCAAGGTCGCCTACGTGGACACAGAAGGCGTGAGCGGTGATCGCCTCGGACAAGTGTTCAAGGGCCGCTCGACCGACCGCTTGTTCTTCTTCAGCCCCTACAGCATCGCAGAACAGGAGCGCATGGTGCAGAAGGCCACCCTGCTTCCCGACCTCGCGCTTCTGGTGGTGGATTCCATCAACATGCACTACCGGCTCCACATTGACGGAGACGACACGGAGCGTGAAGCCAGCCGCAGCCTCTACAAGCAGCTGCACCACCTGACCACGTTCGCCCGCAAGATGCGGGTGCCGGTGCTGGTCACCGGGCAAGTCTTTGGAACCGAAGACACGACCCAGCCCTTTGCGCGTCGCACCATGGAGCACCTCGTGAAGGCGGCGGTGCGGTTCGAAAAGCGCCCCGACGGCACGCGGCGTGCCACGATCGTCAAGCACCGCAGCATCCCCGAAGGGCGCCAGGCGCTCTTTCGCATCGGGCCCCACGGCCTGGTCGATGCCATGGGCCGGGAAGAGGAAGAAGGCGAATCCGGCAGCTTCGAGACCGGCGCGTACGGGGACGAAGAATAGCGCCAGAGTCGGCCCGCGCGGCCGGCGCTACGCGAAAACGGGTCCGCCAGCGTGGCGGGCATCGCAGCGCCCAACAGGAGAAGCCCGCCCCCCTCGACCCTGAGGGGTGCAAGTCAGGTGCGGCAAAGTTTTTGAACCTGGAATCAAAGACGGAAACTCCTCCATGCGGACCTGGGCTCTCCTGCTTGGTCTTCTGACCATCGCATCCGCGCAAGCACTCCCCCAGGTTGACCCCCACGCGGCCGAAGAGGTCGTCGAGGCGGTCGTCGCTGATCCAGAAGGAGCTGCCAAGGACCCGCAAGGGGCACTGGCACCCGTCTTGGACCCCCCGGAGGAAACTGAACCCGTGGCACCGGAGCCCCCAGGCTTCGCTGATCGTGTCCGGGAAGCCTTTGGAAACGAACTCCTTGTGATGGGCCTGGCCGGCACCGCCGCAAGCGTGCTTGGCCTGCTTGGCTTCGCGCTTGTGACGCGCTACGTCAGCCCAAAGGAGGCACTTCAGAACCCGCAGCGCGCCATGCTCTTCGGGTACGTGCGTGGCCACCCAGGTGTCCACCTCAAGAGCCTCAGCGAAGAGTTCGCCATGAAGACCAGCAGCATTCTGTGGCACATCCGCAAGTTGGAAGCCGCAGAACTGGTCCGCTCGGAGCGTGCCAATGGCTACCGTGTATTCTACCCGGTGGCCGGCGGCATCGAGATGAAGCGCGTCAGCCGCGCCATCACCGCCCTCCACAACGAGAACGCCCGCCGCATCTTTGCGTACGTGCACCGCCACTCCGGAAGCACCGTGCGCCAAGCCAGCGAGGCGCTCTCGGTGCACGGCGGCACGGTGCGCTGGCACCTGCGGAAGCTGCGCGAGTTCGGCCTTGTGGAAGAGCTCGTGCGCGACGACGGTTCGCGCTTCTACGGGACCCCTCTTGGTGCCAAAGCCCTTGGCACGCTGGAAGGGGAGCCCGTGGGCGACGCCAAGCGTTCGCCCCTCCCGCTACCTGAGTGATTCCATGCACCGAACCCTGGCCTTGTGCCTGCTGATGCTTGTGACGATTCCCGTCGTGTCTGCCCAGGACCTCTTGGGAGGTGGAGAAGATCAGAGCTTCTGGAGCTCGGGCCTTGTCTGGGGCATCGGGGCCGGAGGTGTCGGCATCGCCGTCGTGCTGGGTGTCCTGTACTACCTCGGCGTCGGCGGATTGCGCCACATCGACTCCAACAATGTCCTCGAGCACCCCATGCGCCAGAGTCTCCTGCAAGTGGTTGAGGATGAGCCCGGAGTGCACCTTCGCGAGCTGGCCGCCCGCCACGGCACCGCGGTGACCAACACCCAATGGCACTTGCGAAAGCTGGAGATGGCAGGCCTGCTGAAGACCCAGAAGGTCCAGGGGCGGCGCTTGTACTACCCCACCGCAGGCGGCGTCGCGACGAAGGAGGAAGCCATGCGCAATGCTGCGGTCCAGAACCCCAACGCGAAGAAGATCCACGAATTCTTGGAATCCAACGCGGGCGTGAACCAGCGGACCCTGGCCGAAAGCCTCGACATGAATCCCGGCACCGTGCGCTGGCACCTGCGCAAGATGGAATCCGCAGGGCTCCTTCGCTCGGTCCAAGAGGGAACCATGACGCGCTACTTCCTCACGCGGCCCCAGCGCCCCGAGCGCCCCAGCCCGCTGGCGCATGTGGACGAAGGCATCCGCGTGGAACGCTGAGCTGAAGAGCTCCCTTCCCCCTCTTGCCTTGTGCATGTTCTGATCACCGGTGCCGGCAGGGGCATCGGCCACGCCATCGCGCTCCGGTTCTCTAAGCACGACGTCACGAGCCACTACCACACCTCGAAGCCTGCCATTGGGCACCCGATCCAGGCGGACCTGCACGACCCCGAGGCCGCGTGGGCCGTGGCCGAGGAAGCTGCGAAGCGTGGACCCATTGATGCGCTCATCCACAACGCGGGCGTCTACGACCGGCGCGCATTTGCCGAGATGACCGGGGCCGCATGGCGTGACACCATGGCCGTCAATGTGGATGCCGCAGCCGCCATGACGCAAGCTGCCTTGCCGCACATGGCACCGGATGCCAGCATCGTGTTCCTCTCGAGCATTGTGACACACCGGGGCAGCAGCCATGGAGCCCACTACACCGCTTCGAAGGCGGCGCTGGAAGGGCTCACGAAGGCCCTGGCGCGCGAGCTGGCTCCTCGGCGGGTGAACTGCGTCGCGCCCGGGTACGTGGACACGGACATGATCGCTGCCGATTCCCCCGAGCGCCGGGCCAAGCGCATCCAAGAAGTT
The DNA here is from genome assembly GCA_041630755.1 of Thermoplasmatota archaeon. Taxonomy (GTDB): domain Archaea; phylum Thermoplasmatota; class E2; order JACPAO01; family JAHFTW01; genus JBFKLD01. Next base: position 1,397 of record JBFKLD010000016.1, on the reverse strand, counting down.
CCTCTGGGCCGCGTGGCCAGCCCAGAAGACATCGCGGGCGTGGTGGCGTTCCTGTGCAGCCGCGACGCGGCGTACATCACGGGCCAGACAATCCGCGTGGACGGCGGGCTCAGCTGATCGCGTCGCGCACGTCTTCGCGGGACGGCTCGGCGAGGCTCGTCCGCGGGCTCTTGTCCTCGATGGCGTAGAGGTCATGCCGCCGGTCCTGCAGCTGCATGACCGATCCTTGCCGACGGCTGCGGCGCAGCACTTCCAAGTCCACATCGCCGACGACCACGGTCTCCACGTTGGCCGTCGCCTCCGCAGCGATGCCGTCGCGCGGGAAGCTGAAGTCGCTGGGCGTGAAGATGCCGCTCTGGGCGTACTGGATGTCCATGTTCTCGGACTCCGGCAGATTGCCCACGGTCCCGGCCGTCACGACGTAGACCTGGTTCTCCACGGCCCGCGCCTGGGCGCAGTAGCGCACGCGCAGGTGCCCCTGGCGGTCCTCCGTGCAGTACGGCACAAAGAGGATGTTGGCGCCCTTGTCCACGGCGATGCGGCTTGCCTCCGGGAATTCCACGTCGTAGCACACGTGGATGGCGACCTTGCCCACGTCGGTGTCGAAGACTTCCAGTTTGCTGCCAGGCTGGATGCCCCACCAGCGCCGCTCGTTGGGCGTGATGTGGAGCTTGGCTTGCTTCTCGATGCTGCCGTCGCGCTTGAACAAGAATGCGACGTTGCGAAGCACACCGTCTTCCTCGATGATGTGCGTCCCGGCGATGATGTTCACATTGTAGCCCACGGCGAGCTTCTGGAAGTGCTCGATGTACGCTGGCGTGTACTTGGTCAGCTCCCGCACGCTGCCGGCCACCGATTTTTCAGGGATGGCCGAGAGCATCTGGGTCGTGAGCAGCTCCGGGAACACCGCAAAGTCGCTGCGGTAGTTAGCCGCCACGTCCACGAAGTACTCGGTCTGCTTCTCGAATTCGTCCCAGCCATGGATGCGACGCATCCGGTACTGGATGACGGTGATGCGTACAGGGTTGGCGCTCTTGAGGTGGCGGCGGCCCTTGGGGCGGTACTCGATGTTGCGCCATTCCATCAGCACTGCGTAGCCGCGGCTGGCCTTGTCGCCTGGCAGGTAATCGTCGATGATGCGCACCGGCGAGAACCCGTGCCGGATCTGGAAATCCAGCACCGGGTCTGCAATCTCGGCGCGGCGCACCCGGCGCACATATTCTTCCGGCGTGATGTCGTGGGCCTGGTAGCCGGGGATGCGGCCCGCGATCATGATGCGTGGCAGATTCATGCGCTCGCAAAGCTCGCGGCGGGCTTCGTAGAGGCGGTGGCCGATGCGCAATCCCCGATGCTCGGGGTCCACCATGACCTCAATGCCGTACAGGGTGCCGCCGTCG
>JBFKLD010000015.1:0-12728 GCA_041630755.1 Thermoplasmatota archaeon | reverse complement strand
AAGGGTTCAGCGGCGGCGAGAAGAAGCGCAACGAGATCTTCCAGATGGCGATGCTCGAGCCGACGCTGGCCGTCCTCGATGAGACCGACAGTGGACTCGACATTGATGCCCTGCGTACGGTGGCAGATGGCGTGAACAAGCTGAAGAAGCCAGACAACGCCACGGTCGTCATCACGCACTACCAGCGCCTCCTCGACCACATCGTGCCCGACCGCGTGCACGTGCTGGCCGATGGCCGCATCGTCAAGAGCGGCGACCGCGAGCTTGCGCTCACCCTGGAAGAGGAAGGCTACGCGGCCGTCGAGGGCGCATGAGCCAGATGCTAGAGGACGCTTGGCAAGACGCCCTGGAAGCCACCGAAGGCTTCGCGGATGCGCGCCAGAAGGCCCTCGAGGCATTCCAGAAGACCACGTTCGCAGACGCGTGGAAGACGACGCGCACCCAATCCCTCTTCGCTCCGCTTCCCACGGGCCATGGAACCGTCAGCTTGGACGCCATCCAGCCATTCCTGTTTGACGGGGAAGCGGCGCGTGTGGTGTTCGTGGACGGGGCATTCTCCCCCGACCTGTCTACCTTGACGCCGGAGCTGACGCCGGCCATCACGGAATGCGACCCGCAGGACCCCATCGGCCAGCTTGCGTTCGCTCTTTGCACCGCGGGCGCCACCATTGATGTGCCTGCGGGCGACGTCGGCCCCCTGCACATCATCCACGTGCAAGCCAGCGGCACCATGCGGCACCTGCACCACACGATCCGGGTGGGCCAGAATGCTCGGGCAACCATCGTGGAATCCTACGTCCACGTGGCCGACGAACCGGGCTGGACCAACGTCTCCGTGACGCTGGAAGCCGCCGCCGGTGCCCACGTCCACCACTTCAAGATCCAGAAGGAGGACAAGACGGCGCGCCACAGCGCCAGCATGTCCATCCGCCAAGCCCGCGACAGCCACGTGCACTCCATCGGCTTGCACATCGGTGGCGCCGAATCCCGGCAAGACATCCGCGCACACCTCGAAGAGGAAGGCGCCCACGTGGACCTGCGTGGCGTCTTTTTTGGAAGCGACAAGCAGCGCAACGACATCTGGACGCACGTGGACCACGCGGTGCCCCATTGCTCCAGCAATGAGACGTTCAAGGGGATCCTCGATGGCGCTAGCTACGGGGCCTTCACCGGCAACATCCTCGTGCGCCGGGGCGCCGACGGCACCAGCAGCGAGCAGGAGAACCGCAACCTGCTTCTGTCCGACAAGGCCAAGGTCGACACGACGCCGCAGCTCGAGATCTACGCCGACGACGTGCGCTGTGCCCACGGCAGCACCATCGGCCAGCTCGACGATGATGCCATCTTCTTCCTGCGCGCGCGTGGCATCAGCGAGGCAAACGCCCGCCTCATGCTCACCCGCGCGTTTGCGGCCGATGTCATCCACGACGTGGAGCACGCCGGCATCCGGGCCTTGCTTGAACGCCACCTGCACGTTTGGTTCGTGAAGCACCATGAGCACCTCGCCTGAATACGACGTTGAGAAGATCCGCGCGGATTTCCCCATCCTGTTCCAGGATGTCCACGGCCACCCGCTTGTGTACCTTGACAACGCAGCGACGAGCCAGAAGCCCAAGCAAGTCATCGCGGCGCTCGACAAGTACTACGAGCACGACAACAGCAACGTCCACCGCGGTGTGCACCTTCTCAGTGAGCGCGCCACGCGCGATTACGAGGGCGCGCGCAAGAAAGCGGCCGACTTCATTGGTGCCAAGGAGCAAGAGATCATCTTCGTCCGCGGCACGACGGAAGCCATCAACCTGGTGGCCAACACGTTCGTTCGTTCCCGCATCCACTCCGGCGACGAGATCGTCATCAGCACCATTGAGCACCACAGCAACATCGTGCCGTGGCAGATTCTGTGCGAACAGACGGGCGCAGAACTGAAGGTCATCCCGGTGGACGACACCGGCACCCTCGACATGGATGCGTACGCCAAGCTGCTTGGCCCGCGCACGAAGTTCGTGAGCGTTGGCCACGTGAGCAACGCGCTTGGCACCATCAACCCCGTCAAGGAGATGGTGGCGCTTGCGCACGCAAAAGGGATCCCGGTCATGCTTGACGGGGCGCAAGCCGTCCCCCACACGCCCGTGGATGTCATGGACCTTGGCTGCGATTTCTACGCATTCAGCGGCCACAAGATGTACGCGCCCACCGGAATCGGCGTCTTGTACGGCAAGCTCGAGCATCTGCAGGCGATGCCTCCGTGGCAAGGCGGCGGCGACATGATCGCCAGCGTCACCTTCAACGGCACCGAGTACAACGAAGTGCCCTACAAGTTCGAGGCCGGGACCCCGAACATTGCGGGCGCCATCGGACTCGGCGCAGCCATCGACTACCTCCAAGCCATTGGCATGGACAAAGTGGCCGCGCACGAGCACGAACTGCTTGCCTACGCCACCGACAAGTTGTCCCAAGTGCCCGGCATCCGCATCATCGGCACGGCGGCCGAGAAGGCCGGCGTGCTCAGCTTCACGATCGCAGGCATCCACCCGCACGACGTGGGCAGCCTCCTCGACCATGAAGGCGTGGCCATCCGCACCGGGCACCACTGCGCCCAGCCCACGATGGACCGCTTCGGCGTGCCGGCCACGAACCGTGCCAGCTTCGCCATCTACAACACGTTCGAGGATGTGGACCGCTTCGTGGCGGCCGTCCAGAACGTCGTGGAGGTCTTCGCATGAACGACGCGCTGCGCGAATTGTACCAAGAGACGATCATGGGGCACAACAAGAAGCCCCGCAACTTCCACCCGATGGATGACGCAGATGCGCAAGCCAACGGGCACAATCCGCTTTGCGGAGACAAGCTGACCGTGTTCATTGACTTGGACGGTGACCAAGTGGCCGATGTCAGCTTCATCGGCGAAGGCTGCGCCATCAGCAAGTCCAGCGCCAGCATGATGACGGAAGCTCTGAAGGGACGCCCGCGGCAAGAGGCCGAAGCGTTGGCTGCGGAATTCCAGAAGCTCATCATGCGGGAAGAGGCGGACACCGCGCTGCTTGGCAAGCTCAAGGTGTTTGCCGGCGTGGGTGAATTTCCTGCCCGCGTGAAGTGTGCCGCGCTGCCCTGGCGCACGCTGCAAGCGGCGCTGCACGACGAAGCAAGCGCCAGCACGGAGTGACCATGGACCACAAGATGATCGAAACCCGCCGCGATGTCCAAGCGGTCATGATCCCGGAAGGCACGGAAGTGATGCTTCCCAAGGGCACGACGGCGTGGATCACGCAGGCACTGGGTGGCACGTACACCATCCAGCTCAACACCGGCCGCAAGTACCGCGTGGCTGGAAGCGACGGCGACGCGCTTGGCCAAGAGATCTTGTCGGGCGCGGCAGCCGAAGAGCAAGAGCCCCTGTCGGCGGAAGACGCAGAGAAGAAGGCATGGGAGCTTCTCAAGACCGTCCACGATCCCGAGATTCCAGTCAACCTTGTCGACTTGGGCTTGGTGTACACGTGCAAGATGCACACGCGCGGCGACGGCCTCTTGCTGGCAGAGGTGCGCATGAGCCTCACGGCCCCCGGCTGCGGCATGGGCGACGTTCTGCTGCAGGATGTGCGCGACGCGCTGCTGACCATTCCTGGCGTGGACACCGTCGACGCCAAGGTGGTCTTCGACCCCATCTGGAACCCGTCCATGATGAGCGAAGGGGCCAAGCTCAAGCTCGGCCTTCTTTGACCCCTCCAGCCTGAGCGCCCCTTGCCCCCGGCGGCGGGTTTTATCCCTTGAGGAGCCAAGAATCAGGCAATGAGCGGGATCCTTCTTGGCGGCGCACCCGTGCAGCCCGTGCTGAATCTGCGCCGCGCCAACAGGCACGGCTTGGTCGCCGGCGCCACAGGCACAGGCAAGACCGTGACCTTGCAGGTGCTGACCGAAGGATTCAGCCGTGCCGGTGTGCCCGTGTTCGTGGCCGACGTGAAAGGCGATCTGGCGGGCATGAGCCAGCCGGGCGCCCCGCACCCCAAGATCCAGGAGCGCATCGAGTCCATCGGCATCCAAGACTTTGGCTTCGAAGCGCTGCCATTGGTGTTCTGGGACTTGTTTGGCAAGAAGGGACACCCCGTGCGCACGACGGTGAGCGAGATGGGGCCACTGCTGCTGTCGCGGATGCTGGATCTGAACGAGACCCAGGAAGGCGTTCTGAACATCGCCTTTCGGCTCGCGGACGAGGAAGGACTTCTGCTTCTCGACATGAAGGACCTGCGCGCAATCCTTCAGCATGTGGCCGAGCGTGCTGCGGAGCTTTCGGCCGAGTACGGGAACGTCAGCAAGGCCAGCGTCGGCGCCATCCAGCGACGGCTTCTTGTGCTGGAGCAGCAGGGTGCGCGCAATTTCTTCGGCGAACCTGCGCTGGACATCACGGATTTCATGCAGACGCAAGACGGCATGGGGCAAGTGAATCTCCTTGCCGGCGAGCAGCTGATGCAGCACCCGAAGCTGTACGCGACCTTCTTGCTGTGGCTGCTTTCCGAATTGTTCGAAGAGCTTCCTGAAGTTGGAGATCCAGACAAACCGAAGCTGGTGTTCTTCTTCGACGAGGCGCACCTTCTGTTCAAGGACGCACCGCGAAGCCTTGTCGACAAGGTCAGCCAGGTGGTGCGCTTGGTGCGCTCGAAGGGTGTAGGCGTCTATTTTGTGAGCCAGAGTCCGAGCGACATTCCGGATGAGGTGCTTGGCCAGCTGGGCAACCGCATCCAGCATGCGCTGCGCGCATTCACGCCACGCGACCAGAAGGCCGTCAAAGCTGCGGCCCAAACCTTCCGCCCCAACCCGGATCTGGATGTGGCGGCGACCATCGGCATGCTCGGCGTCGGCGAGGCCCTCATTTCCGTCTTGGACGCCAAAGGCACGCCCACCATCGTGCAAAAGACGCTGCTTTGCCCCCCACGCTCCAAGATGGGGCCCATCACGCTCACGACCCGGAAGGCCCTGATGGCCACGAGTCCGTTTGGCGACAAGTACGGGAAGCGCCTGGATCGAAAGAGCGCGTTCGAGATGCTCGAGGCTCGCGCCCAGAAGAAGGCCGACGCTGCGGCGAAGGCATCCCGGGCGCCTGCAAAGCGCGCGACCCGCAGCCGCTCGCGCAGCACGCGAAGCTCTGCCGGACGGTCGGCCGTCAGCGGCGCGGCACGAAGCTTTGGCACGCAGATTGGCCGCGGGCTCGGAAAGAGCCTGATGCGCGGTCTGCTCGGGTCGCTTCTGAAATGACCGGCCCCAAACGTTTGGCTAAAGATGCGTCGGGCGAGTCCAGCCGTGTGTACCCGGAGGCGTTGCTGGAGCATTACCAGCATCCGCGCCATCGTGGCCTCGAGGGGGGCGAGGGGCACGCGGTCAATCCGCTGTGCGGCGACGAGCTTCATGTGTCGCTGTCGCAGGGCATCGCTTGGGACGGCGTGGGCTGCGCCATCAGCTTCGGCATGGCCAGCTTGCTCGCCGAGCGCATTGCCGCCGGGGAGGACCCCCTGGTGGTGGCAGGATATGGGATTGGGCAGCTGGAGAAGCTAGCGGGAGGCCCGCTGCCAGGCACGCGCCACCGCTGCGCATTGCTGTTCGGGGAGGCCCTCGCGGACGCGCTGCACGCGGGCGCCAGCCACCCGTGAGGGGGCACCCCCGACGCGCAGAGCCACCATTAACATGTTCATGTCCTAGCGACAGGTTGGGTTCGCTATCGGCACCTGCCGTACCCCACATGCCCAAAATTGTGCGTTTGCCGTGAGCGTAGCACACAACCGTGAAATAGCTTGGACCACGCCTCCGGTCTCCATGACCGAGGGTCCCGTCACGGCCCCTGCGCCCGACCCTGTTGACCGCCTGCGCGCCCGCAAGGCCAAAGCCCTGCAAGGCGGCGGACCCGCACGCATCGAAGCGCAGCACAAGAAGGGCAAGTACACCGCCCGCGAACGCATCGAACTCCTTCTGGACGCCGGCACGTTCGTCGAGCTGGACCCCTTCATGCGCACCCAATCCACCAACTTCGGATTGGACAAGGCCGCCATGGACGGCGACGGCGTCGTGACCGGGTACGGATACGTGGACGGCCGCCTCATCTACGTCTACAGCCAGGACTTCACCGTCCTCGGCGGCAGCCTCGGTGAAGCCACCGCCAAGAAGATCTGCAAGGTCATGGACATGGCCGTCAAGAACGGCGCCCCCATCATCGGCTTCAACGACTCCGGCGGCGCCCGCATCCAAGAAGGCGTCGCCGCCCTGGCCGGCTACGGCGAGATCTTCTTCCGCAACGTCAACGCCAGCGGCGTGGTCCCCCAACTCTCGGTCATCGTGGGCCCCTCCGCCGGCGGCGCCGTCTACAGCCCCGCGCTCACGGATTTCATCATCATGACCGACGACACGAGCCACATGTTCGTGACCGGCCCCGACGTGGTGAAGACCGTCACCGGTGAAGACGCCAGCCAAGAAGAGCTGGGAGGCGCCTCGGTGCACGCCGTCAAATCCGGCGTCGCCAGCTTCAGCGGCGTGGACGAGGACGAAACCATCCAGCTCATCCGGACGCTGCTTGGCTACCTGCCCGCCAACAACCTGAGCGAGCTGCCCGTCACCGAACCCAAAGACGACCGGTTCCGCATGGACCCCGAGCTGGACACACTCGTGCCCGCCGAGCCGAACAAGCCCTACGACATCCGCGCTGTCCTGGACCGCGTGATGGACACCGGCTCGTTCTTCGAAATCCAGCCCAAGTGGGCCCAGAACATCGTCATCGGCTTTGCCCGCCTCGACGGCTACCCCGTGGGCGTTGTGGCCAACAACCCCGCCGTCCTCGCCGGCGCGCTCGACATCGAAGCCAGCATCAAGGGCGCCAAGTTCATCCGCTTCTGCGACGCCTTCAACATCCCCATCGTCTCGTTCGTGGACGTGCCCGGCTTCCTGCCCGGCATCGGCCAAGAGCACGGCGGCATCATCCGCAACGGCGCCAAGCTCCTCTACGCGTACTGCGAAGCCACGGTGCCCAAGCTCAGCGTCATCACCCGCAAGTCCTACGGCGGCGCGTACATCGTGATGAGCAGCAAGCACGTCGGCAGCGACGTCAACTTCGCGTGGCCCAACGCCGAGATTGCCGTCATGGGCGCCGAAGGAGCCGTGAACATCCTGTACAAGCGCCAACTGTCGCAGCAGATGGCCGAGGACCCCGAAGGCGCCGAGAAGCTGCGCCAAGAATTCACGGCCGAATACCAAGAGAAGTTCGCCAACCCGTACGTGGCTGCCGAGCGTGGCTGGATGGATGATGTGATCGAGCCCAGCGAAACCCGCCCCCGGCTCATCCAAGCCCTCTGGCCACTGATCAACAAGCGCGAGCAGCGCCCGCAGAAGAAGCACGGCATCGTCCCCCTGTGAGCATGGAACCCGAAACCGTCGCCAAAGAACCGATCGCGATCATCGGCACGGGCTGCGTCCTTCCCGACGCACCCGATGTCGAAGCATTCTGGAACAACCTCCTCGCGGGCAAGAACAGCATCCGCGAAGTCCCCGCTGACCGCTGGGACCCGGAATTGTACTGGGACGCCGACAAGGACGCCGCGGACAAGACGTACGCCAAGATCGGCGGGTTCGTCCTGGACGACGCCTTCAACGGCATCGAATACCGCATGCCTCCCAAGGTGGTTGAGCACGTGGATGCAAGCCAGCGCTGGGCCCTGAGCGCCGCGCGGCAGGCCATGGCCGGCGCAGGCTACAAGACCGGCATCCGCGGCGACGACGGAAAGGACTTCGACCGGGACCGGTGCGCGGTCATCATCGGAAACGCCATGGGCGGCGAGACGAACAAGACGCTGGCCAAGCGCTTGTTCTGGCCCGAAGCGCGCCGCGCCATCGAGCAAGACCCCGCATTCCAGGAGCTGCCCGCAACCGCCCGGCAAGAGATCCTTGCTCGTGCGGAGAAGCGCTACAAGGCCGGAGTGCCAGAGGTGAGCGAAGACTCCATGCCGGGGCACCTCAGCAACGTCATCGCGGGACGCATCGCCAACGCGTTCGACCTCGGCGGCAAGAACTTCACCACCGACGCCGCCTGCGCCAGCAGCCTCGCCGCCCTCGACGCGGCCGTGGACACGCTGCGCGACGGCGACGCAGACCTCGTGCTGTGGGGCGGCAGCGACCGCTCCATGGACATCACAGGCTACGTCGAATTCAGCAAGATTGGCGCCCTCAGCCCTGATGGCAGCCGCCCGTTCGACAAGGACGCCAACGGATTCGTCATGGGCGAAGGCTGCGCCATGTTCCTCCTGAAGCGCCTGAGCGATGCGGAGCGCGACGGCGACCAGATCCACGCCGTGGTGCGCGGCATCGGCTCCAGCAGCGACGGCAAAGGCAAGGGCATCACCGCCCCCAATCCTGCAGGACAAGTCAAGGCCGTCCGCCGCGCCTACAAAGACGCCGGCGTGAATCCGGCCACGATCGGATACCTCGAAGCCCATGGCACCAGCACCCCCGTTGGCGACCCCGTGGAGCTGACCAGCGTCCACGAAGCGTTCAGTGAATGGAGCACGGACATGCCTCCCGGCTCGATCGCCGTGGGCTCGGTCAAATCCAACATCGGCCACCTGAAGGCAGCCGCCGGTGCCGCGGGCATGCTCAAGGCCGTGCTGGCGCTCAAGCAGGGCACACTTCCTCCATCCATCAACGTGCGCGAACTGAACCCGCGCATTGACTGGGCCGCAAGCCCCTTCCGTGTCCAGACCGAAGCAGCCGCTTGGCCACGCCCCCCGACGCACCCGCGCCGCGCCGCGGTCAGCTCCTTTGGCTTTGGGGGCACAAACTTCCACGTCGTTGTGGACGAATACATTCCAGGTCATCTCATGACGCAGGCCCCCGCCGCCGAAGCCAGCCCCCAGACCGTGGCATTGGACCCCGCGCTCGAACCCGAGCCGGTCGTCTTCGATGCCGCCACCCTCAGCACTGACGCGAACCTGGCCGATGGCCGCTTGCGCGACGTGCTCCACCCGATCACCGCACGTGGCCTCGTCGCCAACCAGCGCATGGGCACAAGCCTCGCCGACCCGGCCGAGCTTCCCAAGAAGATCGAGCTTGCCAAGAAGGCGGCCACGAACCCGGCTGCGGCACGCCTGGCATTCAACCAAGGCGTGTTCATCAACCAAGGCGCCCCGGAAGGCAAGGTCGCATTCTTGTTCCCCGGCCAAGGCACGCAGTACGTCAACATGCTGCGCGAGGTGGCCCAGAAATACCAGGTCGTCCGCAGCACGTTCCACGAGGCCGATGAAGTTCTCTTCGACGACCTTGGCGGCATCAAGCTCACCGACATCCTCTGGCCCACGCCCGACACGCCGGAAACCCGCAAGGCTGCCGAAGAGAAGCTGAAGCTGACCGAATTCACGCAGCCCGCCGTGCTTGCTGCCGACGTGGCGCTGCTTCGCTTGCTCGAGCAATGGGGCATCAAGCCCGACGTCGTGGCGGGCCACAGCCTCGGCGAATACGGCGCCCTGGTTGCTGCCGGTGTGCTGAGCTTCGCCGATGCCCTCCACGCCGTGGCCGCACGCGGGCGTGAGATGGCCAACGTCGAAGTGCCCGACTTGGGCAAGATGGCCGCCGTTCCGGCCGATTGGGAAACTGTCGGCAAGGCCATCGCCAACGTGGACGGGTACGTCATCCCTGCCAACAAGAACTGCCCCAGCCAAACAGTGCTCGCAGGAAGCAGCGACGGCGTGGACCAGGCCGTGGCCGCATTGCAAGCCCAAGGATTGCAAGCCCAGTACTTGCCCGTGAGCGCTGCGTTCCACAGCGAGATTGTTGCCCCTGCCAGCAAGCCCCTTCGCAATGTGCTTGGACGCCTGAACGTCCAGAGCCCCAAGGTGCGCATCCTCAGCAACGTCGGCGCCAAGCCCTACCCGGATGATCCAGACGCCATCCGCGACAACTTGGCGGTCCAAGTGGCAAGCCCGGTGGAATGGATCGGCATCATGGAGCGCATGCACGACGAAGGTGTGCGCACGTTCATCGAAGTTGGACCGAAGCGGGCCCTCACGGGCTTCGCCCTGGACATCCTGAAGGGCAAGGACGCCGTCGCGATCTGCTCGAACCACCCCAAAAAGGGTGGCATCGCGCACGTGAATGAGCTGTTTGCATTCCTTGGCGCCTGGGGATTCCAACCCACGCTGCCGGCCCTCGACGATGCCCTCTACACCCCCGAGTTCCGGATGGCGGGCAAGGCCCTCGCACAAGCGACCGCCGCGACGACTGCGGCAACGCCCGCCGCGACACACGCGGCAGCCGCATCGCCTGCGTCGGAACGAGCGGCCACAACGACTCCCGCCGGCCAAGCCGACCCGCGCCTGGACGTCATCACAGAAGGACTGCGCGGCATCCTCGCCCAGCTCGATGGCGCCGCCAAGACCGGGGAACCTGCCACACCTGGGCAGACGGTTGCGCACGCAGACACGCAACCGACCAGCGACGCCATGGCCTCCAAGCTGGCTGCATTCGGCGTGAGCCTGGACGACATCGGCATCAGCGGCATCAGCGTCGGCCTGCCTGGAAAGTCCAAGCAACTCTTCGATGACAACGACTGGGACCGCATCCTCGCCGGCGAGAACCTCATTGACTCGCTGGGAGACAACCAGCGCGGAAAGCTCGCCGAGAAGAACATCGTGCGCCTCGTCAAGGGCAAGGGCGGCGAAGCCAGCTTCCAAGTCATCGACGACGTGGCTCAAGTCATCCACCTGGCCGGCCAGCGCGGTGGCTTCGACATCTCCGAATGGGGCGTGGATGGCGACTTTGCCAGCGTCCTCGACCGCACGTTCCAGTACGCCATCGCGGCGGGCCTGGAAGCCCTGAAGGACGCCGGCATCCCGCTCCAGCGGACCTACTTCCGCACCAGCACCGGCAGCCTCCTGCCGAAGGAATGGAAGCTTCCCGAACCGCTGCGCGACGAGACCGGCATCATCTTCGCCAGCGCCTTCCCCGGCTACGACAACTTGATCCGCGACATCAGCCAATTCCTCGCGGACAAGTACGCCGGCCGAAGCCTCGACGAGCTGCAGCGCCTCTACGACGACCTGATCGGAACCATCCAGGACCCCGAGTTGCGCACACGCGTGCAGGGCATGTTCGATGACGAATTCGAACGCCTGCAAAGCGCCCTCCCCGACCGCGGCGCCGCGCGGTACGAATTCAACCGCAAGTTCCTCTTCAGCGTCCTCTCGATGGGGCATGCCCAGCTCGCCCAATTCATCGGCGCGCGGGGACCCAACACGCAGCTCAACGCGGCGTGCGCAAGCACCACGCAGGCCATTGCGATGGCCGAGGATTGGATCCGCACCGGGCGCGCGCGGCGCGTCCTCGTTGTCGGTGCCGACGATGTCACTTCGGACGCCATGTTCGAATGGGTCGGAAGTGGCTTCCTTGCCAGCGGCGCCGCGACCACCAAGGCCAATGTGAAAGACGCGGCTCTGCCGTTCGACAAGCGCCGCCACGGCATGATCGTCGGCATGGGCGCCGTTGGCCTCGTGGTCGAAGCAGCACCCGAGACCGAAGCGCGCGGCATGCGTCCAATCGCCAAGCTTTTGGCAACCGAAGTGGCCAACAGCGCCTTCCACGGCAGCCGCCTCGACGTGGACCACATCGCGGCGTGCATGACCCGCCTGGCTGGCAAGGCCCAGCAGCGCTACGGAGTCGTGCCGGAAGAGATTGCGGCAAAGACGGTCTTCATGAGCCACGAGACGTACACGCCCGCCCGTGGCGGGAGCGCCTCGGCGGAGATCCATGCCCTGCGGGCGACCTTCGGCGACCAAGCCAACAAGGTCGTCATCGCCAACACGAAGGGCTTCACCGGCCACCCGCAAGGCGCCGGCGTCGAGGACGCCATTGCGCTCAAGTGCCTGCAGCGCGGCGCCGTGCCGCCGATTGCCAACTTCCGCGACCCGGACCCCGAGCTTGGGGACCTGAACCTGAGCAAGGGCGGCCCCGCCGACGTGCACTACGCGCTGCGCCTGGCTGCCGGCTTCGGAAGCCAGGTCGCGATGACGCTCACGCAGCTGGTCGCCCGGGAGGATGAACGCATCATCAGCCAGGCAACGTACGATGGCTGGCTTGCCCAGATCACCGGCATCGCCGGTGCGCGCACAGAGATTGGCAACAGGACGCTTCGCATCGTTGACGACGGGCGCGACGCTGCCGAGGCACGCACCAAGAAGCAAACGCCTGCTGCGCTGACCGCCCCCGTGGCGCCCGCGGCGCCGGCGGCCACGACGCAAGCCACTCCCGACGAGGTGCTTGCCAAGCTGACCGACCTCGTCGCCGAGAAGACCGGCTACCCCACCGACATGCTCGACCCCGACATGGACATGGAAGCCGACCTCGGCATTGACACCGTCAAACAAGCCGAACTCTTTGGCCTCCTGCGCGAAGCATACAACGTCCCCCTCGAAGACGGTCTGCAGATCAAGGACTACCCGACGCTTCGCAAGGTCGCAGGCTACATGGCCGAGAAGGCGGGAATGCCCGCCACGCCCGCCACCGCCCAGGCCAGCAAAACGCCGACCCCAGCAGCCGAAGTGGTTGTCTCGCAGCCCTCCGCTGCGCAGGTCGCTTCCCCGGACGAAGTGCTTGCCAAGCTCACGGACCTCGTCGCCGAGAAGACCGGCTACCCCACCGACATGCTCGACCCCGACATGGACATGGAAGCCGACCTCGGCATTGACACCGTCAAACAAGCCGAACTCTTT
>JBFKLD010000014.1:0-13032 GCA_041630755.1 Thermoplasmatota archaeon | reverse complement strand
TTCTCTTTGCCCCGTCCGCTGCTTGCACGCGAAGCGGCGTTTGCCAACCTTGAAGGCCTCCCTCGCCGCTTGGCGCCCATGGCCAAACCGCTGGTCATCGCAGCCACCGGCGTCCTCGGGTTCCTTGCCTTGGGCATCGATGAACGCTGGCTGTGGCCCGTGCTTGGCGCAGGATGGCTTGCTTACATGGCGTGGACGCCGACACCGCGCCCTCTTGCCACGGGCATCGGCGGCGGTGCCGCAGCGGGGCTCCTGGCCGGCGCGATCCATGCCTTGTACATCGGTCGTTATCTGGCCGCCCATCCAACGGCGGCGGCAGCCTTGCAAGACGTTCCGCTTTCCCAGGCGCGCTACTTCCTGCTGTTTTCAGCGCTGGCCACGGGGGCACTTTATGGTTCCATGGCAGGCCTCGGGGCTTGGGGGATCGCACGCATGCGCCGCACGCGCCCCACGGGCCCGCCGGTCGAATTGGAAGCGGAAGACGGCGAAGAGTGACTACTCTTCTTCGCCGAGGTAGTCCATCTGGACGGCAACGACGTCTGCGCTGGTTTCGCAGGCAGCATAGTCACGAAGCGGCTCGGCGTTCAGCTCCAGAAACTGCTCCCCGAAGGGCACTGCGCGCAAGATGCGGCGCGCCTGCGCTTGCTCCCCGACGATCATGAGTGCGGCGCCGACGGCCTCGATGGTGCTGAGCTTGAACGGCTTGCCGTAGTTGACTGGGTTGGCGGCCACGAGAAACGGCAGCGCGCGGCTGCGGATTTCTCCTTGCAGCGTCGCAAAGGCGTCGTCTGCTTGCGCCCACGAACAATCAAGGGCCACGAGCCCGCGCCGCCGCATGGCGGGCAGGTCCTCACGGCTGAGTGCCTTCTTGGCGTAGGGATTCAGGAGGATGCCGTGGCGCGGGATGCGCTTGACCTCGTCCACGAGCCTCGCCACGCCCTTCTTCTTCATCTTCAGGGCCGTGTTCTTGCGCGGGTCGTCTTGGGCCGTGTAGTAGACGACGACATCCACTGCGCCCCCGAGGCCCTTGGGGCCGCGCGGTCCGTGACTCATGCAGACCTCCGCAGCATGACCTTCATGAAAAATGGAGCAAGCTTGGGCTGGGCCGCCAAGAGCGGCAAGACCAGGCGGCTCGGGTAGTCGATGTCCCCGTGCTTTTCGATGACGGCGCGCGCCCGCGGTGCGCCCAGGAGGCGTGCGAAGCGGTTCAGGTCGTCGTCGCTGAATTTCTTGTACAAGCTGCGCAGCAGGTCGCCCTTGCGCAGCTCCCGGGCAATGGTGGTCTTGACGGCGCGCTCGTACGGCCGCAGGTCGTCCCGCTTGATGCGGTCTGCCCGCAGGGCGCCGTCGGCGACCTTGACGAGTGCCTCGCTGGCGACGAGGCCCATGTAGATGCCTCCGCCGCTGGTGGGCTTGGCCATGCCCGCGGCATCGCCGACGAGGGCGACGCGGTCTTGCACGATGTGCTTGCGCAGGCCGAGCGGGATGCCTCCGATGATCCGGTAGACTTCCTTGCTGCCTTCCAAGTATGGTGCGCTGGCGGGGTCTTCGAACATGCGCTCGTAGTATCGCTTGGCTGCTTGCTCGTTCATGCCGGGGGCGACGGCCAATCCGCTGCGCGTGTGGTCGCCGCCGCTGGGGATGATCCACGAGAAGAATCCCGGCGCTTGGGCGCGGCCGGCGAACATGGGGATCAAGTGGCGCTCGTTCTCGGGCACTTTGCATCCCGACAGCTCGACTTCGTAGGCGGACACGACTTCGTCCACGCTGGGGAAGCCGAACCACCGCGCCACGGGGCTGCGCACACCGTCGGCCCCGACGAGGAGCCGGCACCGCACCTCTTCGCGCTTGCCGTTGTGCTGGAGCGTGACGGTGATGCCGCTGGCGTCGCGGGTGGCCGCGACGGCCTTGGTGGCCACCCGAAGCTCGACGCCCGCGGCCACGGCATGCTCGGCCATGCGCTGGTCGAAGCGGGCGCGGTCCATGGCTTGGGCTTGGACCGTGCCGGCGTCGAAGCGGAGTTCGGTTCCGTCGGGGGCGTGGATGATGGCACCGGTGAGGTCATTTTGCCACAGGTCGCCGATGGGAAACGGCGTGTGGTCGAAGATCCGCGGCGTCACCAGCCCTGCGCATTGGACCGGGTGTCCAACTTCGGGGTGCTCCTCCACCATGAGGACGCTGTGGCCGCGCTCGGCAAGCAGGCGAGCGGTGTTGCTTCCGACGGGGCCGGCGCCGACGACGAGGACTTCCACGATGGCGGCAGGGGGTGGCGGGTTTCAGGCTTCCGTCATCCGGACCCCGAGGCAGCGCGGGAAGCTGCGGGCCATGGCGCCAAGGCGGCACGCACTTGAAGGCGGGCCGGCATCAATGGCTCGTGGACCCGGAAACGGTGCGCATTTTGAGCCTGGCCGGCGTGGCGGCCATCCTGATCGGCGTGATGGTGTACAACCAGCTCGCCCCTGCAAAAGCGGTCTCGCAGGTGAAGGCCGAACCTGAAGGCCCCAGCCTGATCGCAAAGTTCGTGCACCACCAAGGAAGCGTTGTTGGCGAAACGATCGCCGAGGACGGGGACCACTTGATCTTGAAGCAAGCCGGCGTGTTCAAGGCCGTCCCGAAGGCGCAGGCCAAGCCCGATGGCGGCGACGTGCGCCTTGAGGGCGATGTGGATTGGGACGAGGCGATTGCCAAGGGCATGGCCTGGCACCAGGAGAAGACGGCCGGCCACGACCCGAGCATCACGCAGAACTTGACGCGCAGCGAGGATGTGCGGGCGCCGGCGCTCGCGGCGTTCAAAGAGCGCGAAGGCATCGTGGACGATTCGGAAGAATGAGCCACAAGATGGTGATCGTCACCCGCAGCGATCTGAAGCTCAGCAAGGGCAAGCTGGCCGCGCAAGTGGGCCATGCGGCCGTGGACTGCGCCTTGAAGGCGATGAAGTACGACAAGCGCGCGTTTGATGCGTGGCATGGCCTGGGCCAGAAGAAGACCGTGCTGAAGGTTCAGTCGGAGAAGGACTTCTTTCCGCTCAAGGCCGCCGCCGAGCGCGCGGGGTTGAGCACGGCCCTCATCAAGGATGCGGGCCACACGGAGATTCCGGCAGGGACGGTGACGGTGCTGGGCATCGGGCCCGGGGATGAAGCGACCGTGAACAAGGTCACGGGCCACCTGGCGCTGCTTTAGACGCATCTCCAAAGGAAATCATGGCCTTCATGCCACGATTTTCGTGAGGCCATTGCCGATTCCACATGACGGTTCCGACCTGCCGAATTTTGCGCTCGCTTGTGGCAGATTGTGAATCCCACAGCATTGGCGGCTGCCAACGACGCCGGAAGCGGCGTTTACTGCCCAAATGTGAGCAACGAATGGATACAAACCTACGAAATCCATATACAGTCACCGCCGGCTCGTCGGCGCATGGCGAAAATCCCCGCTTGGATGACGCTTCTTCTTCTCACGCTGGTCGGCACGACCCCCGTGAGCGCGGAAAGCGCAGAACCGACCAGCATCGGCCAAGCCATCGTCGGCTTCCACCCCGACGCCTACCTCGAAACCGACTTCTTGGCCGGATTGCCGGTCCTCGAAACCGAACCCCGCGGCCACTACCTTGTGGTGGCGGCCGAGACCCTTGACGAAGTGCGCCAAGCGCTCGCCGGCATGCCGGGCGTCCTCTACATCGAGGACAACCAGCTCCTGCACGCCGCCGTCGTGCCCAACGACGCCCGCTACAACGAGCAATACGGCCCCGCCATGATGGGCGCCGAGACCGCATGGCAGCACGGCTACGGATCCAGCTCGGTCACCGTCGCGGTCCTGGATACCGGCATCCGCGCCAGCCACGAAGACCTCGTCGGCGGCCGCATGCTCCAAGGCTACGATTACGTCAACAATGACAACAACCCCGCAGACGACTGCGACCACGGCACCCACGTGATCGGCACCGTCGCCGCGACCACCAACAACGGCAAGGGTGTCGCCGGCATGAGCCAAGCGACCATCCTTCCGATGAAGGTGCTTGGGCCCGTGGGCGGCTTGTTCAGTGTCACGTGCTCCGGCAGCCAGTCCGACATCAACCAAGCCATCTACGACGCCACCGACCAAGGCGCCCACATCATCAGCATGAGCCTCGGCGGCGGCGGATACAGCAGCAGCGGTGATGCCGCCGTCAATTACGCCTGGAACCGCGACGTTCTGGTCGTGGCCGCCGCCGGCAACGACGGCAACAGCAACAGCGTGGACTACCCCGCAGCCTACGCCAACAGCATCGCGGTGGCAGCCCTCACCAGCAGCAAGACCCGCGCCAGCTACAGCGACATGGGCAGCCAGGTCGAGATTGCCGCCCCGGGCAGTGACGTTCTTTCCACAGTGGACGACTCCAACAGCGCCTACAAGACGATGAGCGGCACCAGCATGGCCACGCCCCACGTCGCGGGAGCGCTCGCGTTTGCCAAGGGCTGCGCACCGAGTGCCAGCGCCCAGACCATCCGCAATCAGATGGCCGCGACCGCAGAGGACTTGGGAAGCGCGGGACGCGACACAAGCTACGGCTTTGGCCTCCTGCGCGTGGACGCCCTCGTGGCCGCCCTCGGATGCAGCGGCGCACCGTCCAACAATGCCCCCACGGCCAGCTTCACCGACAGCGTGAGCGGCTTGTCCGTCAGTTTCGATGGCACCGCCAGCAGCGACCCCGACAACGACCCGCTCAGCTACGCGTGGACGTTTGGCGACGGCAATTCCGGCAGCGGCGTGAGCCCAAGCCACACCTACGCCGCGGGCGGCACGTACACCGTCCAGCTCACCGTGAGCGACGGCAAGGGAGGCTCGGACAGCACAAGCAAGCAAGTCACGGTCACCGCTCCTGGCGGCGGCAACGATCCCGACCCGAGCACCCCGAACCTGCAAAATGGCGTCACGCAAGCCGTGTCTGTCAGCAGTGGCGGCGAGGCCCACTGGAAGATCGAAGTGCCCGCAGGCGCCACCACACTCACCGTCCAGATGGATGGTCCGAGCTGCGGCGTCTTCGGCTGCTCGTTCGACGCGGACCTGTACGTGCGCCTCGGAAGCCGGGCCACCGACAGCAGCTACGACTGCCGCCCGTACCAGAGCGGCAGCGACGAAAGCTGCACGATCAGCAACCCCAGCGGCTGGTACTACGTGCGCGTGGATGCCTACAGCGGCAGCGGCACGGTGGACATCACGGCCACCCATGATGCGCCGACGGGGCCCACCAACGGTGCCCCGACGGCCAGCTTCACGCACTCCGAAAATGGACTCACCACCAACCTGGATGGCTCCGCCAGCAGCGACCCCGACGGGGACGCGCTCACGTACACGTGGGACTTCGGCGACGGCAATTCCGGCAGCGGCGTGAGCCCAAGCCACACGTACAGCAGCGCCGGCACCTACACGGTCCAGCTCACCGTGGATGATGGCAACGGCGGAAGCGACACGGCAGCCGCCAGTGTCACCGTGACGGCACCCAACGGCGCCCCGACGGCGAGCTTCACGCACAGCGCAAGCGCCCTCACGGCATCCTTCGACGCCAGTGCCAGCAGCGACCCCGACGGGGACGCACTCACGTACACGTGGGACTTCGGCGACGGCAACACCGGCAGCGGCGTGGCTCCGAGCCACACCTACGCGGCTGCAGGGACCTACACCGTGCAGCTCACCGTGGATGACGGCAACGGCGCCACGGACACGACCAGCGCGAGCGTGACGGCCACCAACCCGAACGATCCCGACCCGAGCACCCCGAACCTGCAAAACGGTGCCACGCAAAGTGTGTCCGTCAGCAGCGGTGGCGACGCGCACTACAAGATCTACGTCCCGGCAGGCTCGACGCTCAGCGTCAGCATGACCGGCCCCAGCTGCGGCTTGTTCGGCTGCTCGTTCGACGCCGACTTGTACGTGCGTGAAGGCGCGCGGGCCACCGACAGCAGCTACGACTGCCGCCCGTACCAGAGCGGCAGCAACGAGAGCTGCAGCGTGGCCAGCAACGGCGGCTGGTTCTACGTGCGCGTGGATGCCTACAGCGGCAGCGGCACGGTCGACGTGACGGCCTCGTTCTGAGGCCTCTCTTCCTTCTCCCCTTCTCCCACTCGGCATCGCTTCGAAACAGACTAAGCCCCGATGCGGCTCGATTGGATGATGCGAGCTGCTTGGGTGCTGGGATTGGTCCTGCTTGCCGGTTGCTTTGGTGAAAGCGCACCCCTCAACGAACCCAACGAGCCAGCACCTCCATGGCTCATCGAGAATGCCGCCCAGCGTGGCCTCTCGATGGCGGTCGGCGGCCCTGACCAACCGGAGGGCCTGCAAGGCAATGTGGCCGTCGGCGACGTGAACGGTGACGGCTACCCAGACTTGTATGTGGCCCATGATGGCCCCAACGTGCTCTTTCGCAACCGGGGCGATGGAACCTTCGAAGACATCACCGCTGCCAGCGGCACCGCGGATGTCGGCGATGGGCACGCCGCGCTCTTTCTCGATCTGGACAACGACGGCCTGCAAGACCTGCTCGTCGTGAACAGGGCTGACCCCAGTCGATTGTTTCGCAACGTCGGATTCGGATTCGAAGACATCACCGCCCAAGCGGGCATCCCCGACGTCCTCGCCACGAGCGCCGCCGCAGCCGATGTGGACAACGACGGCGACCTGGACATCGTGCTTGGCACAGATGGCGGCTTGCTCGGCCCCCGCCCGGACGTGCTGTTGATCAACGACGGAAACTTTTCTGCCACTTACTTGCCCGAAGCTACGCGCACCCGCGCGCTGGTCTTCTGCGACGTAGACATGGACGACGACCCGGATCTCCTCGCCGCCGGTGAGCCCAGCGTGCTGTGGCGCAACAACGGCCGATTCGAACGCGAGGACGCGCCAATGGCGACGTCCGTGGTGTGTGCGGATCTGACGCAAGACGCCCGCCCGGAGGCGTACTTCATGGCCAAGGACCCACGCGGACCCGACGGCACCATCGGATTGCAGGTGCGCCTTCGCAATGCCGTGCCGCTTGATGCAGACAGCGACGGAGATCTGGATCTCTTTGGCGTGGCGGGGCTCATGGGAGAGCCGGACGCCGCGGGCCCGGGGCGATTCATGGAGCAAGTCCACGTCGGCACGTTTGCAGATCTTTCTGCGTTCTGGGGCAACGGGGCCCCCGGCGCCGGCCGCGGCATCACCGCCGTGGATCTCGACCTAGATGGCGACCAAGACATCGTCGTCTTGCTGCGGGGCGAACTGCGCGTCTACGAGAACCTGGCCCCCCAGGGCCCGCACGTGCGCTTGCGCCTCGAAGGCACCGCGTCAAACCGAGACGCCATCGGCGCCAAGATCTGGGGCGAGGGAGACGAGACGCGCTACATCGAGCGCGTCGCCACACAAGGTACGAGCCAAACCAGCCCGTACGTGCACATCGCGGGAGAAAAGATCCGCATCGCTTGGCCCAGCGGCACCACGCAATCGTTCAAGGACGTCGAACCCGGCAGCTACCACCTCATCGAGGGCGGCAGGCTGACGCATGGCTGAAGCAACCCTCAGGCCAGAAGTGCCTGCATCTTGCCCAAGCGGTCGGCGGCTGCCTGCAACGTCTCCTCTTTCTTGGGGTACGCAAAGCGCACCATCGTGCCTCCCCCGTCGGCATAGAAGCTGCTTCCAGGGATGCACGTGACGCCGACTTCCTTCGTGAGCCACATCGAAAATGCCGTGTCCGACATGCCGAAATCGGTGATGTCTGCCAGGATGTAGTACGCGCTGTCGGGGCGATGGCACTGGAATCCAGCAGCCTCCAAAGATGCCAGCATCATGTCCCGCTTGGACTGATACGTCTCACGCAGCCACGCGTAGTAGGACGACGGCAGCTCAAGGGCAGCAGCCCCCGCAATCTGCAGCGGGTGGGCCGCACCCACCGTCAGAAAATCATGGACGCGCTTGATGGCATCCGTCAGCGGCTTGCTGGCCGCCGTGTAGGCCAATCTCCATCCCGTCACGGAGTACGTCTTGCTGAACCCCCCGATGGTCACCGTGCGGTCGTGCATGTCGCCGACGGTGGCCAAACTCGTGTGGTGCTTGCCGTCATAGACCATGTGCTCGTAGATCTCGTCCGTGAACGCCAGCACATCATGGTCAGCACACAGATCCGCGATGAGGCGCAGCGTGCTGTCGGTGAAGATGCGTCCCGTCGGATTGCCGGGTGTGTTGACGACCACCGCCTTGGGGTTGCGCGCCATGGCCGCCTTGAGCGCTTCCTCATCGGGTTGGAAATCCGGCGCGTCGAGGGCGACGTACTGCGCTGAAGCGCCGCTCACGATGGCATCCGGCCCGAAGTTTTCATAGAACGGTTCGAACAGAACCACTTCATCCCCCGGGTTGATGGTTGCAAGCATTGTGGCCATCATGGCCTCCGTGGCGCCGCACGTCACGACGATGTTCTCATCCGGTCCAGCATCGATCTTGTTGAAGCTCTTGAGCTTCCGCGACAACCCCTCGCGCAGCACCGGCGCACCCCACGTGACGGCGTACTGGTTGTAGCCCTCGTCAATGGCCTTCTTGGCCGCATCCATGATCGCTTGGGGCGGGTCGAAGTCCGGGAAACCTTGCCCAAGATTGATGGCGCCATGCTTAGCAGCCACGACGCTCATCGAGCGGATCACGCTCTCCGGAAAATGCTGGACACGATCGGCGACGTACGGCGAATCAATGCGAGCCATCCCGCCGCCATCGGGGACGTTCTCCTTAGAGGTTGGTGCGCCCCGGTCGGCATCCTCAAGTCTTGCCAGAACCGATGGTTCTTCGTGACGGGTCACGTCGGCGAGCGCACCAACCGCGCGGTCGCCCTGGTCACTGACGACTTTCGCGTCTATCACCAGGTGATGCCTTTCCTCGAAAGCCGCGGCATCGTGGCCCTTGGCTTGCGCCCCGAGGAGGCCGTGCCGCCCTCCGTGCGCGTTCTCATCGGCGGCCCCGACCACGACGCACGCACTGTGGCCCTCCATGACGACTTGCCGGTGCTGTGGATCCAAGTCTGCGCAGCCCTCGACGCACGCCCCGCCGAGGCCCATGGCCCAGGCCACGCCGTCATCGGCGTCGACCCTGGCCAGACCATCGGACTTTCCGTGGTCGTTGACGGGCTTGTGTACGATGTGGCCGAAACGAGCACAGTCGAAGACGCTGTGGACCTCGCAACGCGGTGGGCCGCAGGCCTCCAAGCCCGCGCCTGCACAGTTCACGTCGGAGATGGAGCCCCCGAGATCGGCCACGACTTCGTGACGCGCCTGGCCATCACGGCGCCAACATTGGACATCGTGTTCGTGCGCGAGGAAGGAAGCAGCACGGGACCCATCCAAACGATCAGCAAGCACACCGATGCCGCCGTGCGCATCGCCCTGCGGAGGCCGCTATGAAGCGCGCCGGCCGCACCCCTGCAAACGCGGATCGTCGGCCCCTGTTCAAGCGCCTTTGGACACGCGCACCGACGCCGCCGCCGGCCGTGCCATCTTTGCGCCCCCTGCGCGACACCCTGCTTCATCTTCCGCAACGTCCCGACGCAGGCTTCAGTCCTGCGCGATGGGCACGCCGAACGAAGCGCGCGATGGATTTCATCGGGCACAGCCGCGCCGACTGGGCACGCGCCCTGCGCAAGATCAATCCATACCCCAAACCGTTTCGCCACATCTGGTTCCGCACCGAGGACGGCGTGCGCATCGCGGGCTGGTACGCTCCCGGAACCGGCCCATGGGGATTGGTCATCGTCCCCGGCATGTTCAGCACCAAGGACGACACCATCCACAAAGCGCGCGCCATCCGCATCAACCGCGCATGGGGCATACCGGTGCTGTGCATTGACATGCGCGCATTCGGCGAATCCATCGGCATCGCGACCGCGGGATGGAAAGAAGCCCTCGACGTGCATGGAGCCGCAGCGTGGCTCAAGCAGCAAAGCGGCGTCGAACGCGTCGGCGTGCTGGCAGAATCCATGGCCGGCGCCGCCGCGCTCAATGCCTTGGCCCACGACAGCCAGACCAATGCGCACCTCCTTTCGGGAGGCGTGCTCTGCTTCAGCGCCTTCGCCGATGCCCGCGACGCCGTGGCCTACATCAGTGCGCGGCCGCCCGAAGACCATGCATTCCACGTGCCCTGGCGTGGCTTCCGCCGCCTCATGCGCATGCGCAGCGAAGGCATGTACGAGCGCTTCGACGAGTACTTGGCCGACGTGGCGGCAGTCAATGGACTTCCCGACCTGGACGAGCTGCTGGATCTCGCGAACCCAAAGTGGAAGGTGGCCAGCATCCGCCAGCCCACGCTCTTGGTCCACGCCAAGGACGACCCCGTGGTTCCGGTGCGGCATGCGCGCCGCATGGAGCGCTACGCGCGCAACATGGACCACATCCAGGTCATTGTGACCGATTGGGGCGAGCACACAGGCTTCGAGCGGTTGGACAAATGGTGGTTCTGGGAAGTGACGCGGCTCTTCTTCGGGCACGTCAATGGGGTGGAACTTGAGAATCTGAGCGGCAGGAAGCCCCCGCATATCCAGGAGGCAGGGCCCGCCGCCGCGCCGCAGTCAACCGAGGCCGACCCTGCTCTGGAGGGTTCCGGCGCAGGCCCGTTCGATGCCGGAACGGCCCCCAAGCCCTAAGAGGCAGAACCGGCGTGCCACCATCAGCCCCCGCCGCGTGGGGAACACGGACCGGCCCTGACCGCCGACTCCACAGACGTACGCGGCACGTGATAGAATGAAACTTGACGCGCCCCCCGCGGTGGACCTGAAGGCCACCTTCGCGGACCTCAAACTCGAACCCAAAACGCTTGAAGCCCTTGACAAGATCGGCTTCGAGCACCCCACCCCCATCCAGGAGAAGGCCATCCCGGTCATCCGCTCCGGCAAGGACGTGATCGGCCAAGCACGCACCGGCACCGGCAAGACCTGCGCCTTCGGCGTGCCCTTCCTGGAACACTTCAACCCCGCAGACAAGCACGTCCAAGGCTTGGTGCTGGCTCCGACGCGCGAACTGGCAGCCCAGATCGCTGAAGAGATGGAGCGCTACGCCAACAACCGTGACCTGAAGGTCCTGACCATCTACGGTGGCACTGCCTACGAACCCCAAGAGAAGGCCCTCAAGTCGGGCGTCCACATGGTCGTCGGCACACCCGGCCGCATCATGGACCACATCGAGCGCGGCAACCTGGACGTCAGCCACACCGACTACATGGTGCTCGACGAAGCCGACCGCATGCTCGACATGGGCTTCATTGACGACGTCGAATGGATCTTGAAGCGCATGCCCTCGAAGCACAAGCGCCAGACGCTCCTCTTCTCGGCCACGATGCCAGAAGAGATCAAGAGCCTCAGCCGCCGCTTCCAGGTGGAGCCCAAGACCATCCGGGTCAGCGAAGATGACTTGACGGTCCCGGAGATCGAGCAGGTCTACTATCCCGTCGGCCGGCGCAACAAGCTCTGGGCCCTGACGCAGGTGCTTGACAACGAGAAGAACATCGACCTGCTTCTCGTCTTCTGCGCGACCAAATTCATGTGCGACCGCCTCGTGGGCGACTTGCAGAAATTCGGCTACAAGGCCGAAGCCATCCACGGCGACTTGCCCCAAAGCAAGCGCGAGAAGGTCTTGGCCCGCTTCGACAAGGGCGAGGTCCGCATCCTGGTGGCCACCGACGTGGCTGCGCGTGGCCTCGACATTGACAACATCACGCACGTGGTCAACTGGGACTTGCCCGAGCAAGAGCCCGAGTCGTACGTGCACCGCATCGGCCGCACGGGCCGCGCTGGCCGCGAAGGCAAAGCCATCAATTTCGTGAGCCTGGACGACAAGTCCACGCTGCGCCGCATCGAGATGCTCATCGGGCGCGAGATCAAGGAGGCCGAGCCTCCCGCTGGCAAGGGCAAGCTCAAGCGCCAGATCGACTGGGACGAATTGGCCGACAAGTACGGCAACGTCCACATCGAAGTGGGCCTCGGGAAGAAGGACGGGCTGACGCCGTTCAAGCTCCACCGCGCCATCCAGAAGGCCACGGGCCTGCCCGACCACGTCATCGGCGACATCAAGATCGGCGAGACAGACTCGACGTTCGCTGTGCCAAAGGACACGGCGCTGCGGGCAAAGAAGGGCGTGCAGCAAGGCTTCAAGCGCGACGTGAAGGCGCGCTTCCTGGACAAGGAGACGACGGTCCGCACGGCATAGCTCGACTACCAGAAGATGTATTCCATTTCACTCATCAACTCCTATCCTTGTTCTCAGGGACTAAAGGGGGAGTGGCGAATGCCTGGAATCGTCCCGTGATCAACAAGTTCTTGCGCATCCGGTACACGCTGCGAAGCCCGACCATGCCGCGGCGTTGGCACAAGGGCATTGCGGAGGAGATCCGCTTGCCGACGTGGACGTTCGAGGCCGCGGAGCGGGGCACGGTTGCCTTCGTGCGGGCGGAAGAAGACACGGCCGCAGGTCCAGCCGTCGCCCGCTTGTGGCTGGGCGATGCCACGGACAACCAGCCAAGCTACGCAGAGCTGGAAGTGGTGCTGACGGGGCGCTGGAAGGACCACGACGAGCAGCATCCACCCAAGTCGGCCATCAGCCAATTGGTCGTCGAGGCGGAGGCGTTGCTGACCCTGCTTGGGTGCCGCTCGGTGCGCGCACAATACGTGGACGCGGTCGGCACCCGGAAGTAGCCGCCAATCGGTGGGGCGACAGTCTTGAAGGTCTGCGCAAGTCTCGCCGCGTGGCGCGTGCGCATGTGACGGTCATCGGAGGCGACAAGGCGGGCGTCATCGCCCGCATCTGCCAGTTCCTGTTCGACTGCGGAGGCAACATTGAGGAGCTGGACCAGCACGTGACCCACGGGTTGTTCACGATGCACATCGAAGTCTCGTGGCCAAGCACGGGCCAGACAGAAGACGAGATGCGCGCAGGCTTGGCCGCGATCGGCGAGGACCTTGGCATGGACATCGAGTTCCGCCCTGCAGAGGCAGATGACGGCATGGTGCGCATTGGCTTGCTGGTGACGAAGGAGGCGCATGCCCCCCGGGCG
>JBFKLD010000013.1:0-13329 GCA_041630755.1 Thermoplasmatota archaeon | reverse complement strand
CTTCGAAGGCCTTCGGCCGCGGCCCCGGCAGATCCGTTTGCCGGTGCACTGCCCGCCCCGACGCCCGCGCAGCCTGCCCAGGAACCGCCTGAACCCTCCGAGGAGCCCTCCCGCCAGTTGACGTGCCCGCGCTGCAAGCACCAGTTTGCCCACACGCAGGGGACCCCGACGTGCCCGTCGTGCGGGTATTCCCGCGCCGCAACCGTCAAGTAGCACCCCC
This sequence comes from Thermoplasmatota archaeon, assembly GCA_041630755.1. Classification (GTDB taxonomy): domain Archaea; phylum Thermoplasmatota; class E2; order JACPAO01; family JAHFTW01; genus JBFKLD01. Next base: position 13,109 of record JBFKLD010000013.1, on the reverse strand, counting down.
GAGTCGCGCGCCTTGGTAGCCGCTCCGCAAGGAGGCGGGCTGTTCATGACACATGACGCGCTGGCCTTGAGCCGGCGTGGATGGAGACAGCAACCATGGCAATGTTTGTACGCTTTGAAACGCCCAAGGAACTGGGCACGCAGATTTACGAAACCGTCGAAAAGGCCCGCACCACGGGCCGTGTCGCCAAGGGCGTCAACGAGGTCACCAAGCAGGTCGAGCGCGGCGCCGCCAAGCTCGTCGTGATGGCCGAAGACGTGACCCCCGAGGAGATCCTCGCGCACATGCCCCTCCTCTGTGACGAGAAGGGCATCGCGTTCGGCTACGTCGCTTCCAAGGCCGAGCTCGGCGCTGCCGCCGGCCTCCCCGTCGGCACCGCCGCCGTCGCCGTCATTGACGCCGGCACGGCCGCCGACAGCGTCGAAGACACCGTCAAGAAAGTCACGGCCCTCAAGGCCTGAGGTTTTCCATGGACGACGACGCGATGGAACAATTCGACGCCTTCCCCAGTGAAGTCGTCGAAGTGATGGGCCGCGGCGGCATGACCGGCGAGGTCCAGATGGTCAAGGTCCGCGTCCTTGCGGGCCGCGACAAGGGACGCATCATCAGCCGCAACGTGCTGGGTCCCGTGCAAGAGGGCGACGTCCTCATGCTCCGCGAGACCGAGCGCGAAGCCCGCAAGATCGGGGGTCGTGGCAAGTGAAGCGCGTGTGCTCCTTCAGCGGTGAAGAGATTGAACCCGGCACTGGCATCATGTATGTCAAGAAGAACGGCGAGGTCCTTCACTACAAGAGCCGCAAGTGCTTGAAGAACCACCAAGGCATGAAGCGGGTCAACCGCTACGTCAAGTGGACCAAGCACTACGAAAAGGGTCACGCGTAAGCCCAGATCCTGTCTTTTCCTCTCTTTCTCTTCTTTGCGCGCGCTTTCGGGCTGCGCGGCCACCTTGGCGAAGATTCGGCAAGTCGGAACCCTGACGAAAGTTTCCTTTGGGCACTGCCATCTCGCCGCGCATGCGTGGAATCTCCATTGCTGTTGCTTTGATGCTGCTGATGCTTGTCCTGCCCGCCTCTGAGGCCGCCCCCCGCGGCCCGACGCCTTACTGCGGCGGCGGCAAGGAAGTCAACACCTACGCCATGGGCTCGCTCGGCTACGAGATGAGCGCCGGCTGCCACACCACGGTGTACGCGTTCCGCGGCATCACGTGCGTCGGCGCTTGGACCGGCCAGAAGGAAGTCACCGTCGGCGGCACGACCGTTGAGGTCAACTACTGCACCGGCGGACCGGACCCGACCATGCCCGGCTGCCCCAAGAAGGACTACAGCCTGCGCGCCGGCATCACCGCCAGCGTTGCCCACAACTGCAGCGTGACGATCACGGTGGACGTCCAGGACTGCCTGTGGAACGAAGCCTGGCACGAAGTGACCGTCAGCCGCGCGACGGTCCGCATGAGCTACTGCGAAGGCCCGCCCTCCAGCTAAGCTGATCCATCCCCTTTCCCCTTCCCCCAGAATTCGGCAGGTCAGAACCCTGGCAAAACTTTCAATTTGTGAGTTCTGGATGGCGCCGCATGCGTGCCGCGCTTCTCATCGCAGGCTTGTTGCTCTTCGGAGCTGTGATCGTCCCGACCGCCACGGCGGCTCCGCCCGTGTGCAAGGACCTTGCCGCCGGAGGCTTCGGCGGAACCAGTTTCAGCACCGGCACGTGCGGCACGTCCGTTGAAGTGCGCGCCTACGAGTGCGTTCACGACGGCTACTGGACCGAAGTGCAGCGCGGCGGCGTGTCCGTCCGCGTCTACCAGTGCGGCCCCGGACGCGCGTAAGTTCACGTCCTTTCCTTCTCCCCTCACCCATCCCTTGAAACCCGCGACCGTGATGGCCCGGCATGGCCCTCACACCCAGCACCATGGTCGCCCTCGGCTCACCCATGCCTGCGTTCTCGCTGCCCGGCACCGATGGCGCCACGGTCCGCCAATCCGATTTCACCGGCAAACCCGTCCTCGTGGCGTTCATCTGCAACCATTGTCCGTACGTGAAGCACATCGCCGATGGCCTGGCCACCGTCGCCAAGAAGCTCCAAGGCCGCGGCGTCGCGGTGATCGGCATCAACAGCAACGACGCAGACACCTACCCTGAAGACAGCCCCGACGCCATGGTGGCCGAGGTCGCCCGCCGCGGCTACACCTTCCCGTACCTCTTCGACGAAACCCAAGCCGTGGCGCGCTCCTTCGACGCCGCATGCACACCGGATTTCTTCCTCTACGACGCGCAGCATCGCCTCGTGTACCGGGGCCAGATGGACGCAAGCCGCCCGGGCAACGCAATCCCCGTGACGGGCGAGGCCTTGCTGGCCGCCGTCGAGGCAATGGAGAACGGCGACGTCTTGGCGAACCAGGATCCGAGCGTCGGCTGCAACATCAAGTGGAAATGAGCTACGCCCGCTTCGCGCCGCACCGACTCTTCGCTCGGTCCTCGCCCCGGGCGTTCCGCCGCTGGATCCGCTTCTTCCCCGCACTCCGCCACACGGGCGCCAAGGTGCGGCACATCAGTGATGATTGGCGCGCCTGGGACGTCGAGCTGCCGCTTGGCCTGAAGACGTACAACTACGTGGGCACCCACTTTGGTGGCACGCTCTACTCGGCCGCAGACCCGTGGCTGATGCTGGCCTGGATGCGCATCGTGCCCGAAGCGGTGGTCTGGGACAAGGCCGCCACGGTGCGCTTTCGCCGGCCAGGGCGCACGAAGCTCTCGATGGAGGTGCGCATCACGGACGATGAAATCGCCGATGTCCGCGCCACACTGGCAACGGGCAAGAAGTTCGACCGCACCTGGTCCCTCGCATGGCGCGACGCCGACGGCGAGGTGGTCGCGGAAGTCGAGAAAGTGGTGCACTTTCGCCCGCGTTCCCCTAAAGGCTTAACAGAAACGTAACACACCTTCGGGTATGAGCGGCTCGCTCCGCGTCCCAGGCATTGTGCTTGGGGCCATGGGCATCCTCCTCTTTGCGCTGGGGCTGGTGATCGACATCGTCCGCCCGGTTCCCCAGTGCGCACCCCCGCGCGGCATGCTCTGTGCTGCAGAAGGCCATGAAACGCTGCGCCTTGTCGTTCCGGGCATGTGGGTGGTGTCCATCATCCTCCTCACTTCGGGCATGATCTTGCTCTTGCTCCACTGGCGCCGCATGCCGCGCACGTCGCCGGCCGAGCACGCCGAGCACGCCACATCTACATGAGGGGCGGAATGTCGCCGGGCATCCCTTTCGGACTGCCGATGGGACCCGTGCCGCCACGAAGCTTCTCCGGACTGCTTGGCGCCCGCGTGTAGCGGGCGTCGAGGCGCAAGATCTGGGTGGCCGCCTCGAAGGCCGCCTCGACTGCCAGTTCGGCGCACGCCGCCGCGTCGTGGATCTCCCCAAGGTGCTTGACGTCAAAGGGATCCTTGCCCATGTTGCGCACCAGCGTATCCGCGAGGCCGTCAAAGGCGTCCGCGATGGCACGGATGCCAAGCGGCGCCTTGCCCGGGGCGTGGTCGGCGCTGCGGCGCAAGCCGTCGGCCACGATGCGCTGCCACCGGCCACCGCCAGGCAAGCAGCGCGGATCTTCGAGCACCGCTCCCGCGGCGCGCAAGATCTTCTCTGCGGTGTCGATGCTGGATTCTTTGGCCGGGCCCACGCTTGGAACAAGCAGCGTCCAGCTTCGCGACGCGGCAAGCCATCCTTTGTCGTGGCGCGAAAAGGCCGCCTTCCCGAGGTCGCGCAGCAGGGCATCCGTGAGCCGCGGCACACGCACCGCGCCCGTTTCCTCAAGCCGCTGCATCAGGCCCTTGGACGCATCCGTGTGGACCAGGATGCCATGGCTGCGAAGGTCCTCGGCGAGCTCCCCCGAGCCGTGGCACACGACGACGCCGACGCCGAGAGCCTTCGCGTGGGCGACGGCGGCTTGCCGCTGGGCGTCTTCGTACGCGCGCAGGCCGGCGGGGTCGCGTGCCACGGCACCCTCAAGGCTCAGCCGCAGGAGTGTGTCACACACCAAGATGCGCCCATGCGGGCGCGGATGGCGCTCAGGGATGAGCGTGCCCTTGGCCCAGCAGGGAGCGGCGCAGTCTTCGGCACGGATGTCGATGCGGGCCAAGTCGATGTGGGAGCCCATCGACGCCAACCCTTCGAGGATGGGACCTCCCCACCCCGCAGCAACGGCTTCGAGGGCCCGCCCAGGCGGCCCGTCGCGTGCGTGGGCCGCCAGGAGGGCGCGGGTTTGCTTGCGCGCCCAGGGGATCGCATCCAGCATATGCGCCGGGCGCTCATGGCCTGCGCGCACGACGGCTGCGGCCAGCAAGACCGCCAACGTGGCTTGGTCGCCCGCATGGGCTTGGACGGCCGTTGCCAGCGAGATGTACGGGCGCACGGCGGGATGCGCGACGCCGCATTCGCGCATGGCGCTGGCTCCGCGCACCAGAAGCGGATGCTCGCCATCGATCAGGACGCATCCGCCACCCGGCCCATACAGTGGAGCGGCGAAATCGACGACCCAATCGGCTGCGTGCAGTCGCTCCTCCACAAGCGCGCCACACCGGCGCCTGGACAAGAAGCCGTCGCAGGGTTTTCAAAAGGGGCCCTCCTCGGCGGCCCTGATGGCAAAGGCCCCCGAGGGTTTCCCCGCGTTCCTGATGCAGCTTGTGCGCACGGTCTTGTTCCCGCTTGCGTTCCTCCAAGCCCTGAACGTGGCCCGCCGGCACACGGACGAAGACCCCCGGGGTCCGATGAAAGTCTCCATGGCCATCTTGATCGGCCTCGTGCTGGCTGTGGCCGGCATCGGCGGCCTCATGTCCTGGCGTGAAGGCGCCGTGGACGGCATGTATGAAAGCCTCGAGCAGCGCCTGAGCATCCACGTGGGCAACGAGGAGTACAAAGGCTTCATCGAGAACGCCCGCGCCCACGGCGAAACCCTCCAGACGACGGTCGTCAACAAGCTTGCCGAGGCCCGCGCCGAAGGCAACGAGAGCAAGGAGCAGCTGTGGCTGCGCATCCAGGAGAACACGGCGAAGTACCAGCAAGAGAACCTGACCTTGGCCGAGGGGCTCCTTCCCAACCATGATCTCTTCCGCGCCCTCGAGAACGCTCTTGCGGGCCGCGACGCCGCAGCCGACGCCCAGGCCAAGCAGCTTCTGGCCACGACCACGGCATCCTACGAGCAGATGGACCAGACCAGCAATGACTTTGCCATCAAGGACAAGGCCATGGCCGACATGGACTCCGTGATGGCGTGGATCTTGTGGCCCAGCGTCATCGGACTCCTGTACGCGCCGCTGGTCTTTGCCCTTGGCAGCATCCTGGCCAACACCTTCGAAACGTCCGAGACCATCGGTTACAAGAAGTACCCGAGCAAGAGCATGGGCTTGTTCCTGATCCTCGGTGGCTTCGGTTGGCCGGCGCTCATCTTCAGCGCCTGGACACTCCAGGATGTCGAGATCCGCAGCCAGGGCGGCCAGATCGCCCTGTAGGCGCACCGGTTCACCGTCGCCACGCGGTTGCCTTCATTGAAGGAGCGCGAAGCCTAGCTGGATTCCGCGCGAGCGCGCTCGAGGATCAGCTCAAGGATGCGCTCCGGATCTCCCAAGCGCTCCAGTTCGGCCCGGCGGACCACAGGAACTCCGTGGAGCTCTTCGCGCACAGACCGCTCCACGACGAAGAACCCGGGGCGTTCGGTCACGCGGCTGACGCTGGCCACGATGCGCGCCCGGCGCCGGAGCGTGTTGGCATCCACGGCCATGCCCGTCAGCAACGTGTCGTCGCGCTGCGTGGAAAGGGCATTGAACGGGCTGCGGGCCGTGCGCCGCACGGTGTAACCAAGCGCCTCAAGAAGCTGCGTGGCAAGCGCTTCCGCGGGGTCGTTTGCCACTTCCGGTTGCGGGGGCGGCTCTTGCGCAACGAAGCTGAATGGATCCACCGGCTTGATCAAGTCGGTGTCGAGGAATTCCTCAAGGCGCATGGCGGCGTCGATGCTGGCACTCATGCCTTCTTCGTACATCTGGATGGCGCGGCGGCTCACGCCGGCCATCTGCGCAAGCACCCCGAGGCTCAAGTCCATGCGCCGGCGGGCGTCGCGCAGCGCTTCACTGTCGAGGCGCACGTAGAATCCGCCAGGCGCTGCGTAGACCATCGGCTCCTGGCCTTCGAGAACATAATCCACGAGGGTGGGCAAGGTGACGATGGGCACATCGTGGCGGTTGTAGACGACTCCGTGCTCCAATTCGCCAGTGCCCGCGCGCAGACCCACAAGGACCGGGCGCGCATGCAGAAACTGCGCGAGCACCTTCACTTCTTGGGCCACGGGTTCGCTCAAGGCATCCACGTTGGTGAGGACCTTGACGATGAGCAGGGTGTCATCCCGCCGTGCGACCAAGTCGAAGCTGACGGGCCGGAGGTCGCAGCGTTCGCTCACCGCAAACCCGGCACGCGCCAAGATTGCCCGCACTTGCTCGATGAGGGCGACCCGCTCCACACCCACCCATTTTTGGCACTTCTACAAGAACATGACGGCTTGGGCGATTGCAAGCGTTCACCAGCCACACCATGAGCATGGACGCATCCATCCAGGAGTATGCGTTGGATGATCGCCGCCCTCGCCGCCGTGACATGCGCCGCATTGGCCCTGACCTCGTGGGAGATGCACCGGGGCATGATGAGCTGGACGGCCCTCGCAGTCTCCGGGTTCTTGACCGTGGCCACGCTTGCCAGCCCCTTGTTCTTGCGCCGCCCCAAGCAGGACGGCGTCCTTCGGTGCGCATCCTGCCGCGGCACATGGCACCCCGGCCGCCACAGTTGTTTCCTCTGCGGCGGGACGAAGACGGCCTAGTCGCGCAGTTCGTAGACCATGTCGCGAAGCCCATGCTTCATGACTTCGCCAAGATGCAAGATTGCGTGAACCAAGGCCTCGGTCTTGACGTCGCCATCTTTTGCAGCCTCCGCCGCGATGCGCAGGGCCTCCGCCTTGTGGTCCATGGCCGGCCACGCGAACACCCCGGCATAACGATGCCGCACGTTTTTTGTCCCCCCGGCGGGTCAAAAAATCATGCGCGCATTGTTTGCTCTGCTGATTCTCCTCGTTGCGGGGTGCACGGCACCCCTGGCGACGGAGGCCCCTGCCTACACCCTCACGGCCACGATTCCGGACGAGGTCCGCTTGGGCGCACAACTTGCCTTCACGCTCAACGTGGAGGGCACTGAAACCTTCGCGACGGACCACATCGGAGCCCACTGGTGGACAAGCAGCCAAGCCGACCCGACGGCTGCCCTGAGCACCAGCACGGGTTGCGCCCACGTCGAGGGCCAGCTGCCCGGCGACTACGCCGTCAGCTGCACGTTCGATGCGCCGGGCGTGTACTACGTGCGCGGCCACGCCCGCGTGGACGTCGAAGGCGTCCTCCACAACTACTGGACCGACGAGCAGGTCGTCCATGCGGTGCCCGAGCCCAACCAGTGGATCTTGGCGGTCGATGGAATCCCGACGGAGGTCACGCAAGGCCAGGAATTCACTTTCACGCTGACCATCGATGGCGAACCCGAGGTGTCCTCGGAGCACATCGGCGGCCACTGGTGGCGCGCCGGCGAAGCTGCCGAGAACGACCTGTCGATGAGCGTGGGCGGATGCAGCCACACGCAGGGCACTGCCCCCGGCACCTACACGGTGACGTGCGACATGGAAGCCAAGGGCGAGTTCGAGGTCTTCGGTCACCTGCGCGTGACGGTTGGCGAGAAGAACTACGAGTTCTGGAGCGAAAGCTACCCCGTGACGGTCAGCTGATCTTCCGCCTGCTCCCTCTTCCTACTGCATCAAGCCCATCTCGGTGAGCTTCTCCGGCAAGTACGTGTCCGTCACGAAGTCCAGACCATACTTGGCGAGGGCTTGCTGCTCACTCTTCTTCTTCAGCTCGAGCTGCAAGTTGATCTCGCCGCGCCAGAAGTCATCGTCGAAGCGCGGGTCGGACAGCTCCGACTTGAGCGCGTCCACATCCCGGTCCGTCAGCTTGTCACTGGGCAGATCGTAGTTGATGATGTCACTGGGCGTCACGCCGAGGTATTGGGCCGTCGGCGTGGCAAGGTACTCGCTGATGTGAGCCGTCTTGATGGCCCCGTAGGCAACGCTTGCGAAGATGCGGAAGGACCACGGGTCACCGTCCGTGAAGACCACGACCGGCAATCCGGCTTCTTCGTTGAGGCGCTTGATGAGACGGCGTGTGCTGCGCGCAGGCTGACCTTTGAGGTGCACCAGCGTGCAGTTGGCCTTGCTGTCGAACTGGTTCTCTGCCAGACGCGCAAACATACCACCCGTTTCGATGGCGACAACGAAGTCGGTCTCCACATCCTTGAAGGACAGGCGGTCGGGCTCCACATTGTACGGGATGTTGTAGCCCGCATCGCCGACGTCGTCCTGGCAGTGGATCGTCCGCCGCGTGCCGGTGCGGGTCGTCTCCTGGACCTTCAGGTTCCCAATGACGGCCGCGCCGTTTTCTTCCGGCCGCAACTTGAAGTCTTCGCGCAGGCGGCCCGTCATCACTTCCAAGTCTTCGGCCAAGCCGTCCGACTCGTTCTGGGCACCAAATTTGCCCATCTCCCAGCCTTCTGAAATGTAGTACATCTCACGAAGCGTGGACGACTTGTCCGCCTCCACCATCTCCTTGATGAATTCGGACATGTACATCGTGCGAAGGAGCATGTTGGCGCCGTCGATCTTGTGGGCGCTTCGCGTGGTCTTGTCGGCGCCGTACTTCCACACGCGGTGCAGTTCATCAAAGACGATGTTGCTCTTCGTGCGGCTGCTGAGGCTGAGGCTCGGGATCTCGCCCGACTTCAGATCGTCGTAGATGTTGCGCGCCAGACCATCCATGGCCTTGATGGCCAGAGCTTCGCGCTGCTTCTTCGTGAGCTTGGTCATGCTTCACCTCCATGCCACGGGTCGGCGCCGACGACATGGATGTCGTTGATGCCTTCCACGTAGGTTTCCAGGTCGTCCAGTCCGCCCTTCTCGACACCCGCCATCTTCAGCTTGATCTCGAGCTTCTCGGTCGGCTTCAAGCCCGGCACGTCCCAGAGCACGTAGCGCTCTGTGACCTTCTTGGGCTTGGGCTCCGCTTCGACGAAGACGGCCGTGTCGGGCACGACGGCGTAGAGCTTGAACTTGGATTGCTTGAGCTTGTAATTGGTGATGGCCACCGTGGCATCGGCGATGAATGCCTGCTTCGGCTTCTTCGTCTCCACCACCTCAAGGGTGCCTGCGCCATCCACTTCGGGCTCGTCGAAGGACTTGAGGGTGACAGGCTCCCTCGCCACTTTCTCCTCGATGACTTGTCCGTCCAGCTTCTCGTATTCGACAGTGGCGTCATCGATCCAGATGACGTCCATGATCTTGCAGACGATCGGAGCAAGGTCCACTTCAGGCTTCTTGAGCATGGTCGCCGCTTTGCGGTTGATCTCGGGCAGGATCTTGGTCACGAGGTCGAACTTCTCGCTGACCTTGGCCCGCTTGGCCTTCTTCTTCAGGTGCCTGCCCAGTCCGCGGGCGGCCTCTTGGAGCGCCAAGCGGATCTCTTTGTGGATCTCTTCCATGGGCGCGATGGCTTCCTTGGCTTCGCTGGTGAACGGCACCTTCGTGCTTGCCACGTGGACCAGGATGATGGCAGGCCCGACAGGCGTGCCCTTGCCACCGCGCTGCTCCAAGCCATACCGGCGCCAATCCACATCCTGCACACCCAGCGTGCCTTCGCAGCCGCCTGCTTGGTACAGAAGCGGCACGCGGTTGGCAAAGCGCAAGATGCGCACTTGCTGATCCTTGGGAAGGCTGCCTCCGTACACGACGCCCACTTCGACTTGGAACGGGTGCCCACCCCACACGCTTGGCGGGCGCGTGACGGTCGCGATGAACTCGGGGCTCACGTCCTCGGTCTCTTTCTTCAAGCCGCGGCGCACGAGCGTCTCACCGATCGGACTCAGGCAGTCCATCGGCGGCGCCATGATCTTGACCTTGCCAAAGGCGCCGTGCAGTTTCCGCGCATCGTCGCGCGTGATGTCTGCCGGAGCAATGTTCGGAACGCCCGCTTCGGCGAGGATCTTCTTCGCCGTGTCGCCACCCACGCTGCTGAAGTCTTTTTGCAGGAACGTCGAGAGCTTCCGGTTCTCGCTTGCGTGCGCCATCTTGAGGATGGTGCCAAGCTCGGTTCCAAGCGGGTGCGGCTTGATCTCGACCGTCTTCTCTGGCACTTCGTCCGTGGCGCGGTCGAAGAGATGCGTTTCGCCCGTCGGGTCCACGAACGTCAAGCGCGCATGGGGGTTCACGATGCTGGTCGAGCGCAGGTACTCCCAGACGCTCTGCTTGCCACCCTGGTAGCGCGCCTTCATCACGACCTCGATGCGGGTGCCATGATCCTTCTCCCAGTGGTCCACGTCGGTGTGGTGGATGACGGGGTCGTTGGTCTTCGTGTCGATGGACAGCTCCATCGTGACCGTCGGGTGGCCCTTTCCGACCTTGCTGGCAACCTTTGCGTGGTGGCCGGTCGTGATCTGGCCGTAGAGCACCACGGCACTGATCCCGATGCCTTGCTGGCCACGGCTTTGGCGGATGGCATGGAAGCGGCTGCCGTGCAGCAGCCGCGCGAACACCTTGGGGATCTGGCGCTTCACGATGCCAGGGCCGTTGTCTTCGATGCACAGGGTGTATTCGTCCTTGTGCTCCGTCGGCGTGATCTCGACGCGGATGTCCGGCAAGATGCGCGCTTCTTCGCACGCATCGAGCGCGTTGTCCACGGCTTCCTTCACGGCGGTGATCAGCGCCTTCGTCGGCGAGTCGAAGCCGAGGATCTGCCGGTTCCGTTCAAAGAACTCGGCGACGCTGATGTCTTTCTGCTTGCTGGCAAGCTCCGCCGCAACGGTGCCTTTGGCCATCAAAGAGCCTCCTGGTGCATCCCAGCCCAACAGGAGGGGCGGGGTACTTGAGGGAAGCGCCTCGACGCGCCCCAAAGCCGAGGTTCAACCCGGCAATGGGTGGGCAAGCCACGCCACCGCGTCATCCCATCCGCGCGGGTCGCGAAACCATGCGAAGTGGCCAAGCGGGGGATGGTCCACGACGTGTGCGTCAGGGTACCAATCCGCCAGCGCCTCGACGGCTCGGCGCGGGGCCAAGTGGTCGCCTTCGATGTGGATCGCACGCACAGGGTACGTGGCGCCGGCGAACGCATCGCGGTTGGTTTGGTCACGCAGCAGGTAGTCACGGTGCCGCCCCCAGCGTGCCCACTCGCGCGCCACGCCCGCGGGCAGCGGATCGCCGAGGCCGAACCAGTGGCTGGGAAAGGTCCGCCGGGCAAGCAGCGGGATCAGGACGAACCACAGAAGCGCCAGCCTGGGCCGCCACACCGGTTTCCAGTGGCGCCAGTGGCCGCTCTGGCTTCCCACCAGCAGCGCGCGCTCGACGTGGCCACCGGCAAGGGGCAAGATCTGGCCCCCGACGCTGTGAGTGACGACGCGGCAAGGTCCCGCGTAGGCAAGGACCCCGGCCAGGTCAAGGCGCCCCCAATCGCGCATGCGGGCGGGCACGCGGGGACTGTCACCGATGCCGCGGTAGTCGAAGGTGATGACGGTGAAGCGCTGGCTGAGGTGCGCGGCGAACTTGGCGTAGAAGCTGCGCTTGACACCAGTCGCCCCGGCGATGACCAGGGGCGGACCGGAGCCGATGCGCGTCGCCGCCAGGGGCAGACCATCGGCGGCAGCGATCGTGATGTCCATCAGACAGGGCCAGGCACCGCGCCGGTGTACCGCAGAGCGTAGAGCCCTGTTCCGCGGTCGGTCACCCACAGGAGCGTGGCGTCGTCCGCATCCCACCGCGCTTGGTACACGTTGGGACCATAGCCATCCGGATTGAAGTTCGGCTTCTTCCACCACAGCGGGCCATCGTAGGGTTGGCGGGGGTCGCCGTGGGGTTGGTAGTAGCCCATGGTTTGCGGTGCTTCCGGGTCGGCGCTGACGATCCAGAGACCGGCGTGGTAGTGGGTGACCGCGACCAGTCCCAGTTCCTCATGCGGCATGGCGGTGTGGGGGCTGAAGATGTATGCGCCCGGAATCCACACGTCCCCGGGCAGCTCCCATGTGCCTACTTGGTGGATGCCGGCAGGGTCCGTGACGTCGTAGGCCCGCAGCACCCCCGAGCCCTCTTCGAGGACCCCGATCTCAGGGACGCTCCACGCGATGACGCGCCCGTCGGCGCGGGTGCGCTGCTCTTGCTTGATCCAATGGATGGCCAACGCCTGGCTTGGCTCCATCGTGTCCTCAGAGCCAAGGAATGCCGGGTTGAGCGGGTCAGACACATCGAAGAGGACGGCGCCCCCATCCCAGTGGCTGATGTACGCAATCTTCTGGCCCGTGATCGGGTGCGCGTCCACGAGGACGTCGTGGGGGAAGCTGCGGCCTTGACTTTGCAGGCTGGAATGCGTGAAATCGCGCACGGGAACCAGCTGGGCTCCCGTGGGCGTCTCCTCGAAGCGCGCGATGTAGACGTGGTTGCCTGGGTCTGGATAGGGCAGGTACAGGGGTTGGCCGACGTAGAAGAGGTAGAGGCCGTCGCTGTACTCTTCGAAGTGGAAGTTGTGGGTGCCAAGAAGCTCCACCGGGAAGAGCGAGACGAGCTGGGGTTGGGTGCGGTCTTGGATGTCCACCACGTGGATGCACACGGTGCAATCGGTCAGTTCGGGAGTGCCCAGCTGGCCCGTCTGGGGGATGTCTTGGACATTCATGACCGCGAAGCGGCCATCCGGCGTGACGCGGACCTCTTGGATGCTGTTGCCTTCGATCCAGTACTTTCCAAGCACGGTGATGGCCGAAGGGTCCGCGATGTCCACGATCGCAAAGCCGCCTTCGCTGTCGCCGTCAATGGCGACGAAGGCGAGCTTCTCATCGTCACTTTGCCAGATGACGAAGTTGGCAAAGCCATTGGTTCCTAGCTCCACGTCGAGGGCGCTCCACGCGACGAATTCCATGTTCATGGACCCGGTGTGCAGCAATGGATCATGGTGGTCGTGCTGCACGGTGATGATCTCGTCAGGCAACGCGGGCGGTGCGGCGGTCGG
>JBFKLD010000012.1:0-13364 GCA_041630755.1 Thermoplasmatota archaeon | reverse complement strand
GGAAGGGGGCTGCGGATCCTTTGTCTGGTGCACAAGGACCCCCGTCATGGATCCCTCGCCTTGCATGCAAACAGCATCCATGGTCACCAGGAAGCCTTGGTCCGTCAGCGAAACGTCCACGCCGCGGACTTCCTGCTCGAGGTAGAAGCCCAGGGGCAGCTGCTCGCGCAAGCGTTCGCCCGGCACGGGTTGGAAGATGACGGTGAATTGGCACGCGTCGTTTGGCACCGCATCCGGCACCGGGCCCACGCAGCCCGTGAGGGCAGTGGCCAGCAGCACAACCGGCAGCGCCACGCGCGTCATCGGTCCCACCGCAACTGAGCCATGACGCCCGCCTGGCCGTACGCATGGGAGCAGGGCCACCAGGCGCCGCTGGCTTCAAGGAACGCCGATTGGGCCCCGAACGCGCACGTCACGGGTCCGGTGCCCGTCGTGCTTTGTCCCGACAGGGTCCACGGCGTGGTCCCGTCCCAGGCAACCATCAGCTTCTCGGCCGTCCGGTAGGCGCTTGCGGCCACGCGCAAGTCGTGCCCGTGCGCGCCGTCCATGTCCGATGACCAGGTTGTGCCATTGTTCATGCGGGGGGTCGCGCGGACATCGCTGCTGAGGCCCAGGCCCGCGCTTTCGATGATGAAGTACTGGAACGTCGTTTCCAGGTCCCCTCGGTGCGTCTGCTCCACGCGGATGCCTGTCAGGGAGAACGAGCCGCGGGGGCACGAAATGTCCATGATCAGAAGCGTCCCTTGATTGGCTGCTTCGGCCCCGGCCGGGCCAGCAGGCGCCGCCTTCACATAGAAGCCTGCGGGAAGGTAGGGTTCCAGCTGATCGGCCCAGACGAGGGTCTCGATGACCAGGGTCGCGCAATTGGTTGCGCTCCATCCAGGGGGCGCAGCGTCCAGTTCGGCGGCAGGGGACGCGCAGCCGGCCAGCAGCACCAGCAGGCAGAGCCAGATCTTCAAGCGGGCCTCCACGCCACGTGGATGTGGCCGGCGCTGCGTGCCACGGCCCCGCCAAGGGATTCGAGCACCTCGCGCAGAAGCGTCTCTTCGATGGTGTCGCGCGGGGCTTGGAACGTCAGGATGACGCGGCGGCCATGGCGCCAGCGAAGCTGCACCTGGTCGCGGCTTGAAGCCCGGGCGATGAGCGAGGCAAGCGCGCTTGGCAGGTACACGGGGTCTCCATGCACGTCCACGTCCGGAATCTCCCCTTCATCCAGCGTGGCGCCCGCATGGGCGATGCTGGGCATGGCCGATTCCAGCACCTCGTGCATGAGGCTGCGCAGCGACATGACCTCCGGCTGTGGCGGGGTGTTGAGGTGGAAGTACAACGCGTACGCTTCGAGGGCTTCCTGGTGCACGTCAATGGTCGCGTCGTCGCGCAGCCGGTCGTGGGCGTCCAGCAGGTCTTGCGCCATGGCTTGGTCGGCGCGGCTTGGACGGCGGCGCAACCCGGCGAGCCCGGCCGGCACGGCGGCCATCGCCACGAGGCCTGTGTGGATGGCGTGGAATGTCGAGACGGGGATGCTTGCATCCATCAGCGGCGCCAGGACCAGCAGATAGAGCCCTGCCGCGCACACGGAGACGACGACCAGGCTGCGGGCCCGGCCCTGACGGATGTTGGTCAACGCCCAACCTGCCGAGGCCAGCACCACCAGCAAGCCAAGTGCGGCCGCCCACGCGGGCGGCACAGCGCCGACGGGTTGGAGCATCACGCTGTAGGTGCCGGGTCCTTGCGAGGCTGGAACTTCCATCCGCGTCGCGTCGGCCGCGATGCTGACGGTCACGTCTTGGAGCGCCAGCGGGCCGTGTGGCCCGATGACGCGCGCCAGGCCCCATTGGCCCGGAGTCATCAATTGCAGGTTGACGTCGCCGCCCAAGTCCGGGACCTCGATGCGGTCGTTCGTCACTTGGAGCGGGATGCCCTTTTCGGTCACGGTGATGCCGCGCACGGAGGCGCTGTGGCGTGCGCCCCCGGGCGGGGTGCCGCTTGTGTCAAGGGCCGGTTCTTCGAAGGTCCAGGCCAGGGCAAGGTTTCCCGGGGGGACGTGGAACGTGGCCACGTGGGATTGGAACTCGCTCTGGTTGGCCGAGGGAGCGTAGTAGAGCCGCGACTGGAGGACGATGCCGTCTGCCAGCAACTGGACGCTTTGCAGGAATGTCGACGACGGCGCAAGCGATCGCTGCAGGCTGCGGTCGGCCTCGAACTTGACGTCAACGGTGGTCGTCTCCGGGTGCAGCTCGAGGGGGATGATGACGCGTGCGCACCCTTGTTCGTGCGTGGCTTCCTCGAACTTGAAGCCGTCCGTACGAAACAGGATGTAGTCCTGGCCACAGTCAATGCCGTGCTGGGTCGTCGCCCAGTCGTCCACGTACGCGTCCCCGAGCGTTGGCTGCCACGACGTTTCGGCCGTTGCACTCAAGTCACCGGCGGAGGCGAGGAGCCAGGCCAACAGGAGTGCGCGCACACACGGAGGTGGTTTTTGCCTACAATAACCCTTGTGGCGTTACGCAAGCAGCTTCCAAGCGGATTCCTCCGCCTCGATGGCACTTCGCACCATCCCTTGCATGCGGTGCGCGTCGGCCTGCTTCACGATGTATCCCGATGCGCCACGTTCCTTGGCCAGCGTGATGTCGTGGGCGTCGTCGCTGCTTGAGAGCATCCACACGGGAATGGCTGGGTGGCGGGTCCGCAGCTCGCGCAGCGTGGCCAAGCCGCCCATGCCGGGCATGTTGATGTCAAGCAGGACCACGTCGACGCTGTCCATGCTCTCAAGGCACTCTTCTCCACTCTTGGCTTCGGCGACCTCGTGACCGTCGAGCAGGTGCCGCAAGATCAGCCGGAGCGGGGCGTGGTCGTCGACGACGAGGACCTTCATGGCGCATCCAAGGTGATTGTCAATTGCGTTCCTTGCGCGCCGATGTCCAGGGTGATCGCTCCGCCGTGGAAAAGCGCGATGCGCCGGGCAAGCGAAAGCCCGAAGCCCGCGCCTGCGCTGTTGGGGCCGCGGCCGCGGGGGGCAAAGTAGCGTTCGGCTTCGGCCGGCCCGATGCCTGGGCCGTCGTCGAGAATGCGCACGTGGGTAGCGCCGCCTTTTGCAAAGCCTTCGATGTCCACGTGTTTGGCTCCGTGTTGCCACGCATTGCGAAGCAGCTCGGTAAAGAGTGTCCGCAACCCGGCGGGGTCGCCGTTGGCGGAGGGTACGTCGCGCACGGTGCATGTGCCCTGGACTGCTTCTCGTTCCGGGGCAGTGACTTCGAGGGCATCCTCGATGATCTTGTTCAGGTCCACGGGCACACGCTCCCGGGGGATCCCCGTGGAAAGATAGCGATGCGCGCCGTCAAGCGCTTCATCTGCGCCCATGGCAAGCAGGCGCGTGGCCGCGAATTTCTCTTCGTCAGGGATGTCCGTGTCGAGGCACAAGAGGATCGTGCGCAGGCTGCTGCGCACGTCGTGGATGGAGAGCTTGCTCATCGTCTCCAAGTCTTGGAGAAGAATCTCATTCTGGCGCGCGATGCGCCGCAAGCGCTCTTGCTCTTGGTAGTCCTGGGTGGCGTCACGGACGACCCAGACCGTGCCGGCCTCCACCACAAGCTCAACCAGGGATGCGTGGAAGCGTGCGCCATCCTTGCGCTTCGCGTGGACGACGTGGTTTCCGTCCGTGGTGCGAGAGCGCGCCAGGAACGCCTGGGCGCGGGGGCTGTCGAGCAGCACGGAGGATGGCTCGCCGCGGATCTCTGGGCCCCAGCCCCACATTTCCTGCGCAGCGTCGCTGAGGGTGACGATGCGTTGGTCGCTGTCCATGACGACAACGGCGCGTTTGCTGGATCGCAGCAATGCTGGCCCAAGATTGGCCGCGATGCTTTCCAGTACGCCCTCCACTGGTAGACTAGGGGTGCTTCGGGCATATAGTGCTGGGGGTCTATCGCAGCGCTATCCTTATGTAAGACTCAAAAAAAATCATTTGCGGGATTGTTGCCTGCCTCTATTGCCCCTTCGTATGGGGGGTTGAGCGCCCCGCGGGGGGTGGCCGGGCGTGTTGGGCGGCGGGCCGGGCGTCCGTGCGGGCGTTGGGCCTGCTGCCTCGGCTGGGTCTGGCGTGCTCAGGCGAGCGGCTTGCCGGTGCCGGGCTCGACGGCGACGGGGGCCTCGGCGAACGCGCCGCTGCGGCGCTCGATGGGCTTTCCGCCAAGCTCCACCAGCAGATCGCCCTCCCACTGGGGGTTGAGGCGTTCGCGGGGTTTGCACGTGGCCAGCAGGTAATTGGCCACCAAGGGCCACGCCATGATGACGTCTGCGTAGCACGTGGCCTTCGTGGCCTGGGCGTGCACCTTGCCCCAGCTCTGGGCCTCTTCGAGCGTGCTGCCGGAAAGGCCGTTCCACTCAGGCCGGTCCATGGTGATGTTGACCGCGTACTCGTGGCCTTCGCGGTCGGTGTATTCCGTCGTTTCGCAGACCACTTCGCAATCGTTGACGAAGTTCTTGGGCACGCCGCCGCCAAGGTAGATGACGCAGCTCTTCTTCGAGTTGCCCTTGAGCTGGGTGATCTCCCAGTTGTCCGCCACGGGGTCGTGGATGAAGCGCTTCTTGGTTCCCGCGCGGCTGTGGCGCCAGTGGTTGATGCACAGGCCGATGCCCATCGAGCAGTCGGTCAATGCGGGGATCCACAGGGGCACGCCGAGGCGGTTCACGGCGGCCAGAACGCCTTCATTCTGGGCCACCAGGCCGTTGAAGTCGCGCTTGTCGCGGATGGTCTGGCCCACGAAGTCGGTGAAGGCGCGGCTGGAGTAGACGCCGTCCATCTCGTCCGCGTCGGCCAGGTAGGAGATGTAACCGTCGCAGGCGCGCAGGAAATCTTCGTCGATGTACGAATCGTACAGGCGGTCGATCATGTGCTCGCGCAGGAGCAAGTTGTCAATCGTGGGGCGTCCCTTGCCAACGGGTCCGCCCAGGCTCATGTACAGGTCATCATCAATGCATCCGCCGGTGCTGACCCACGCGTCCACGAACCCGGATTCCATGAGCTTGACGAACAAGTCGCGCATGCCCGTGGAGATGAGCGTGCCCGCCGTGGCCAAGATGACGGTCGGGCGGTCGGGGTCCTCCATGGCACGCTTCAGGATGTCGCACACGAGGCCAAGCTGGCGGCCTTGGGCGGAGGTGTTGCGCATCTGCTCGATCAGCTCCACCACGTCGGTGGTCGGTTGGATGGGCTTCACGGGGTCCGCAAAGAATTGGTCCTTGGTCCAGGAGTCTTCGGGTTGCAAGGCATTCACCTGGCGCACGCGCCGAGGCTCCCTCGACGGCGCGGATTCTTGAAGCCGACGGACCTACCCAAAAACAGGTAAATTCAGAAGAAGTCCCACACCAGGCGCCCCACCAAGGCGAGGCTCATCACCACAAACAGGGGGCGGATCCACTTGACGCCGTGGTCAACTGCGAACTTGCCGCCAAGCCAGCCCCCCAGAAGCGTCGCGGCCACCATGGGAAGCCCCACCGCGTAGTCCACCTGACCTGCGATTGCGAAAGCGACGAGGGCTGCCGCGTTGCTTGCGAAGTTGAGCACCCGGCCATGGGCGGCCGCATCCAGGAACCGGAAGCCCTGCGTCGCCACCAGGCCAAACAGCAGGAACGAACCGGTGCCGGGACCAAGAAAACCATCGTACCACCCCACCGCCAGCGCCAAGGCCGCGCCAGACGCAAGCGTCTTGGCGCTCGCCTTGTAGCGGTCCTGCTTGCCAAAGTGGGGCTGGATGAACACATAGACCGTCATCGCCAGGACCACAAGAACCACCATCGCCACGACAATCCCGCCCGGAACGTGCAATACGGTCAGCGCTCCGGCGACGGATCCTGCTGCAGCCAACGGGAACCACAGCGCAACAAGCGTCGGCCGCAGCAATCCATGCCGCACATACTGGATTGTCGCGGCCAAGCTGGCCCCCGTGGCTTGCAGCTTGTTGGTGCCCAAAGCCAAGTGGGGCGGCAAGCCGGCAGCAAGCAGCGCCGGCACCGTGATCGCGCCCCCGCCCCCGACGATGCTGTCCACGAAGGCCGCCACGAACGCCGCGGCCACGAGAAACACCAGCGTCCACGGCTCCACGGACACGCCAGTTGCCGCCCGCGTCTAATCGTTGCGCAGGCCGCGCAGGGCCACGAGGCTGATCACGACCCCGATGAGGCTCGCGCCAAGCAGGGCCCCCAAGACCAGTCCAACTGCCGCCGGGTCATCGGTGCGCGGGCCCTCGCGGATGGCTGGCGCCGGCGGGGTCTGCTCCCCAAGCAGTGCGACGCTGCGCGCATACCAGGCGTTGCCAAGCGCCTGGTCCGCGTCCTCCGTGTCGCCAGCCAGCTCCAATTGGCTCACCGCCAAGATCGGTTCGGCGCCGGCCGCCCGGGCCTGCGCGATGGCGCGGCTTGCAGCCTTCTTTGCCGCCGCCAGCACCGCATCCGGTGTGCCTCCGGTTTGCACTTGCATGACCACACTGGCCTCCGTCTGGGCTTGCAACGCACTCAAGATGGCGGCCGCAGGCTGGCCATCCTGGGCGTGCTGCTGGGCTTGGGCATAGAACATTTCTGCCTGCTCCACGCCCCCGCCCAGAACGGCATCGGCGTACACGACGGCTTCGCGCGCCCGGTCCATGGTGTCGCGCAGCAAGCCATCCATGTTGGCCACCACGGGGCCCTCCCCGAACACCTGGCCAAGCTGGGCCCACCACGTTGCGGTGCGCGCGCGCTCGGTGCAGAAACTCGCGGTGAAAAGTGCCTGCACCCACACCTCGCGGTCCAACGTTCCGCGGTAGATGCCCTCGGCTTCCGCGTGCAGGTCGTGGGCATCCACGGCACGGATCTGGGCGGCGCCGACCGTGTAAAGACGGTTGAGCGTCGCAGCGGTCAGATTCTCAACGTGAGCCGTCGCAGCGGCGGCCGCAGCCGCGCAGGCATCAATGGAAGCCCGCACAAAGGTCGGCTCCAGATTCGAGACGTAATAGGCCGTCCTGTTCTCCGCCGTGCCGACATGGATGTTGCCCTGGAACGCCATCGTGGCCGCAGTGTAATAGCGCTGGGTGTCCAGCGCGGTGCGCGCCTTGGCAAGCAATCCCGCCGCCGTGTTGAGGTCCTCTTGCACGGCGTTGCGCCGCGCAGCGGTCAGATCCGTGCTGTCCAATGCCGTCTGCGCGCGTGCGATGCGCCCGGCCAAGCGCGACACATCCGGCGTCACCCGCGGCTCCAGAACCGTCCCGTAGTCTGAAGTCGTCGGCGTCGGCACCGCGGGTTGGTCGAGGCGCACATCGGCGGCGGCTTCCAGCACGTCCACCACCGTGGCTGCCGGTCGGCAGATGATGCGCAAGGTCGCGCAGTGGCGCTTCATGTCCACTTGAGCCGGGCCGCTTTCTGTCTGCACGACCGGATGTTCAAGGCCTGCCGGGAAGAAGAATGTGTGAATCCCTGCCGTCGCAGCGCCTTCGGCTTTGGCCGGCACGCCCCCCACGGGGCCAATCGTGCCATCAGGATTGATGGTGCCCGTAGCGGCCACCCCGGCGTCGAGGCGCCACGGGTCGCTAGGGTGTTCCAAGTTCCACAAAGCCGTCGTCAGCGCGACCGTCATGACCGCTCCGGCCGAGGGGCCGCCGATCACAGGGCTTTCCGAGCGGAACACGACAAGAAAGTCGTACGACCGCCAATCGAGGCCGAGCAAGCTGGCTGCGACGCGGGCGGCTTGGCGCGCACTTCCTTGCATGTCCGTCTGGGCCAAGGGTTTGGTCTCGACAAAGACACGGCCCGACCCGTCCCGGATCGCGCTTGCTTCCACTTCGGCCGTCACGCCGCGCAACGTGCCATCCGCCATCTGCGCGACGGCGAGCGCGGACACCTGGACGGGGTCGCTGACTTCCAACGGTTTGCCCGCTGCCAGGGGCACCAAGAGCAGAAGCAGAAGGATGCCTTTGGCTCCCATCAAGGGGCGCGATGCCGCCGTCGCCTTCAAGCCTCCGGCGTCGCCATGGAGCGTGCCCGGTCGATCTGGAGCGGCGTGCCCATCAAGATGAGCGCGTCATTTTCCTTGATGACCCAGTCCGGCTCGAACGCGCGGGGGTGGCTGCCTTCGCCGCGCAGCACGCCCATGACCAGCGTGCCGGTCTCCGTGCGGATGTTGAGGCTGCCGAGCGTGCGTCCGACCCACGGGCTGCTCGCGGCCACACGCACTTCCTCGATGACGGCGCTGCGGCTTTGGGCCTCGAGGCGGATGGCCTCCCCGTGCGCCACGATCAGTGCTTCCGCGCGACCCAATTGGTGCGGGTCGCCAAGCAGCACAAGCGTGTCTCCGCTGAGGATCTTCTCGTCCGCTTGCGGGTTGACGATCTCTTGCCGGTTGCGCTGGATGACGGCCACCATGACGCCGGTCAGCTCCGCCAGGCGGCTTCCCATGATGGTGCGCCCCACCACGGGGCTGCGCGGCGGCACGGCGACGGCCGCAAAGCGGACCCCCCACGGGTACTGCTGCATCACGCGGTCAAGGATGCTCGCGGCCTCTTCGTCTTCGCCAAGCACGCGGCTGAGGCTTCCTTCCAGAGTGCGGTGGAAACGATTCAGCTGGCGCCATGCGACGGTGCCGACCGTGAGGGCCACCAAGCCTGCCCCGAACACGACAGGCAGCGTTTCGGGGATGCGGATGGCAAGGAAGATGAGAAGCACGAATGCCGTCGCAGCAGTCCATGCATCCACCAGGCGTGCCCGCACGCGGCCCGCGCCCGCACGCTCGCCGGGGCGCAGCCCCACGAGGAGCCAGACAAGGTCACGGTACCCGCGGTAGGCCCCGGTGGCCAGGGGTGCTGCGATGGCCAGCAGGAACCCAAGCCCCACGACGGGCCCCCAGAACGGGGCCACGTCTTGCAGCCAAGGCTGCACCCGGCTGCGGAGGGCGACTGCGGCCAACCCGAGGGCAAGCAGAAGCAGCGCGTTGCTGGCCAATTGGCGCAGGGCTTTGCGCTTGCGGCCTCCAGTATCGGGTTCCGCCGGGGCAGAACGCCCCAAGCCGCGCACGATCCACCCAAGCGGGCCGCGCACGCGGTCCGGGAGCTTTGCGTAGCCGCGCTCGATGCTGGGCACGGACCGATTGAGGATGCCGCTCACCAGAAGCAGGAGCACCATCGCCCCGACGACCACCGTGCGGTGGGCGGGGTGGGCCAGCCCTTCTTTCTCGGCCACGGCCACAAGGATGAGCGTGAATTCACCAATGGTGCCCAAGCTGAACGCCACCTGCAAGCCGCCGCGCATGTTCAGGCCACTGGCGATGGCGGCCGGCGCATGGACAAGCGTCTTGGCGATGAGGAAGACCACGGCCACGGCAAAGACAAGCAGGATGTTCTCGGCGGCGCCAAAGACATCCACCGCGAGCCCGCTGGCGAAGAAGAAGATCGCCAACGCAATGTCGCGCAGTCCATGCAAAGCATTTCGCACAACGTAGCGCGATCCGCTTTCCGCAGCTGCGACACCGACAAGCAGGGCGCCCAATTCCGCGCTGCCGGCCAAGTTGCCGAAGAAGCCGCCCAGAACGATGAGGCCGATGGCCCACAGCAGGACAAGCTCCGGCACATGCCGCTTGGCCACCGCATCCAGCGTGCGCGGCACGACGATGAGCGCGGCCGCCGTCAGAAGCAGCATCAGAAACAGAAGCCGGGCCACGCTGGTGGCGGGGGCAAACCAGTCGGCACCGCCAAGGCCCGCCCCGCCCGCGATGACGACCAGCAAGGCGAGCAGGAAACCGGCGGCGACGTCTTCGCTGATGAGGACCCCCAAGACGCGCTTGCGCACGCCCCGCTCAGTGCCGGGCTGGCGCGTGAGGCGGTCACCGAACAACGTGGAGCTGATGGCCACGGTGATGCCGGCCGCGATGGCCTGCCCGACGGTCCACCCCGACAGGCGCGCCACAATGGCCACCGCCGCGGCGGGCACCGCGATGTCGAACGGGATGACCCACGCCGTGGAGCGCAAGGCCTCGCGCAGGCGCTTCAGGTCCAGCTCAATGCCAATCAGAAACAGCAGAAACAGCACGCCAAGCTCGGCGGCGCCATGGATCAGGTCCTCCGGGACCAGGTGCTTCCCGAATGTGGCCGGCGCGGCCAGCATGCCGATGGCAAGGTAGCCGACCGCCGGGCTCAGGCGCAGCCGCTCGAACAAGAGGCCCGCTAGAGCCAAGGCAAGTCCAAGCAGGGCGACAATCGCCAGGGTCTCCGCCACTGGCCCTGGGACGTGGGCGATGGAATAGATGCCTTTGGTTCAAGACCATGGACGCAATGGGTGGCGCGTGCGCTTGCCGGCGTGGCATTGGGCATACGTGGCGTTCCGCTTTGCCGACGGCCTCAGCCATGGCCTCATCGCCTTGGCGGTGCTCGACCGATTCCATCAGCCCATCTGGGTGGTGGCCGCCGTTGCCGCTGCGATGAACCTCGCCGGTGTCCCGGCTTCGTTCCTGTGGGCCAAGCGCATGCAAGACGGCCAGGGCCGCCGCCGGGCCACGCTCCTGGGATTCAGCGCGTCCGCCGCGGCGCTGGCGGTTCTGGCCTGGGATGGGCACTTCTTGCTCTTCGTGATGGCGGCGGTGACGTACACTGCCGCAGGAACCAGCAGTGCGCCGGCCAGCAGCACGCTCCTGATGGAGCAAGTCGAACGCAGCAAGTGGGGCCGCGCCACCGCCAGCATGAGCAGGCGCACGGGCTTTGCGTACCTGGGCGGCGTGATCGTGACGCTCGGCGCGGCCACCATCGGGTTGCCTTTGCAGGCCATGCTGCTGGCGGCGGCCGGGGTCGTCGTGGTGGCAATCTTCGTGGCCGCGCGCACCATCGTGCCCTTTGCACAGCTTGACGCGCCCGTTCGGCGCCGCTTTGACTTGCGGGTCGCCATGATGGGCCAGCGCCGCTTCGAGCGCGCTGTGTGGTTCCCCAGCCGCATGTTCTACCGCCCCACGACGGCGATGCTGCGGCGCTTCGGGCGCAAGCCAGACCGCTTGCTGGCGGGCGTGATGCTTCTTTTCATGGCCAGTGTCGTGTTCTTCTCGAGTTATCCAGGCGTGTTGCGCGAGCACCTCGGCTTCGCGCCCGCGATGGTTCTGCTGGCACAATTTCCCGCCAACCTGGCCACGCCGCTTGTGTATCCGCTGGCGGGGCGCGTCACGGACACAGACCACGGACGAGGGTTGCGCATCGGCGCTCTGGTGAGGCTGGTGGCGCTGCCGGCCTTGTGCCTGGTGCTGCTTCTTGGACTGCCGCTGGTTGCCATCCTCGTTGTCCATGCCGCCATGGGCGTGGGGTTCGCCTTCGTCCAGACGAGTGGCCCTCTCATCTGCGCGGACCGGGCCGCCACGCGCGCCGAAGGCGTGGGCTTGTACCATGCCGCCGTCGCGGGGGGCACGCTTCTTGGGTCGCTCACCGCCGCGGCGGTGGTCGGCTTTGCAGGCATCACGGTGAGCTACATGCTTTCCGCGGTGCTCGCGGTGCTCGGGACCTTGCTGGTCTGGACACCAAAATCTCCAAGTCCTGCGCCCGCCGTCGAAGCGATGTGAAAGTGGCTGCGTGCGCACTTGCATTGCTCTTGGCCGGATGCGTGGCTCCCGAAGCCGAGCCCCCCCGATTCACGGCGGTGGACAACCCCATGCCGATGGGAGACGATCACGATCACGCCGATCCGGCGCAGCACCAATTTGCGTTGAATGCCGAACTGGTGGCACACCACGGGCTTGCCCAATGGGGGCGCAGCGATGAGCAGCCCGTCGGCGCGCACGCGCTGGATTGGTCGCATGGGCTTCTTGCCGTGGCCGTCAACGGCGCCCACACGGGCGGGCAAAACGGCTTCCACCTGTTCGACGCGCAATTCCGACACCTGTCTTTCTATGATGCCGGCCAAGAGGTCAACGGCGACCGCACCATTGCGTTTGGCCCCGACGGCCAGACCGTGTTCCTCGGCTATGAGGATGGGGCCCGCCCGGGCATCGCTGCAGTGGATGTCTCGGATCCGGCAAACCCCCGCGAGGTCGCGTTCTGGCACGACGACACCGATTTCGGGCCCCACACGGTGGCTGTCGGCACCATCGGGGGTGTGACGCACGTCTTCAGCCTCGCTCTGGGAGTCACCATCTTGTCCTACGATGGCGCCTTCGAGGTCGTTGGCAAGTTCGTCACCGGCGATGAGATGAGCGCCATGGATGCCATCGGGATGATCGACCCCTCCAGCGGAACGCCAACGGCGCGCGCAAGCACGTACGCGCTGCGAAGCTTGTACGGGCATGACATGACGTTCCTGCACGACGAAGAGACCGGCAAGGATCTTCTTCTGGTGGCCTACGCCTATGATGGAGCCAAGATGGTGGACGTGTCGAACCCGTCCGCCCCGGTCATTCTGGCCAGCTGGGTGCCGCCGGCAGATTCCAGCCACAAGCACTACACGCATTCCATGGTCGCGGAGCGGCAGCCCGATGGACGGCTCGTGGTGGTCGTCGGCAGCGAAACCTTCGAGCCCGAGAACCAAGGCATCGCCAGCCCCATCTGGATCCTGGACGGCACGCAGGCGGTCCTTGGCACGGCCCGTGACGGCGTCTTTGAGCACCTTTCCACGTGGCGCAATCCCGGCAACGCGCCCGCGGGCAACCTCGGAAACAGCGTCCACTTCTTCCGCCTGCAGGATGGCTTGCTGGCTCTGAGCCATTACCACGGAGGCGTCTGGGGCATCGACTTGCGCACACCCGAGGCTCAGGCGGCGCCGCAACACTACGCATACATCATGCCCGTTCCCGAAGACGCCGTGCGTCCGCACGACACGTGCTGCATCGGGTTCGACTTGGATGGGGCACCGATGGTCTTCGACGTCGCTTGGGATGACGCGGGCAATGTGTATGCCGCGGACATCGTCCAAGGGGTCACCAAGATCCGCTTCGGCCCCCCTCCTGCGCTATCTGTGCTCTGAAGGTTTGCCACGCAAAGCCGCTTTGCCGCACCAAGTGCCGTCGCCTTTCAAGGTCCGCCACGCATGCCGGGTCCTTCATGGAGCTCACTCCGGAAGCGGCCGCCAAGCAACTGGCCGCACTGCCTGACTACGAAGAATCCGTCACCGCCAAAGCCGGCGGCATCACGAACATGGTGTGGGGCATCGTCGCCGCGGCCATCTTCTTGGCCTACGGAACTGCCGAGCGCTGGATTGTCCCCAACGAAGCCTACTGGGTGTACGGCGTGCTGTGGATCCCGCTCGTCGCCGCCGGCATGGTCGTCACGTCTGCCCTCTGGAACGCCCACGCGGTCACGCTGCACCGCCCCACCGGCGCGCACGGCGTTAAAGACGGCCTCATCGGCACCCTGACCTTCCTCGGCGTCGCCGCG
>JBFKLD010000011.1:0-13505 GCA_041630755.1 Thermoplasmatota archaeon | reverse complement strand
TCGACGTCATCGCCGAGGAGCGCGGCTTCACCATGAGCCACCAGATCGTCACGCGCCACGGAGAACTGGATTCGGGCGCCGGCAAGGAAGCTGCCGAGCTGCTCGAAGCCGCCGGCTTGATCACGAACATGAACATGCTCCCTGGCGACACCAAGCCTCTGCGCCCCAGTGGCTTGCGCCTTGGCGCCCAGGAGCTCACCCGTGTCGGCATGGGTCCGGCGCAGATGGACGAAGTGGCCGAGTTCTTCGACCGGGTTCTCATCCGCGGCGAGGATGCCTCCAAGGTCAAGGACGATGTGGCTTCCTTCCGCCAGGACTTCCAGGCCGTCAAGTACTGCTTCAACGACGACGAGCTGGGCGGTTACACGTTCCACGAGCTCATCTGATGCGCGTCGCCGTCACCGGCACCCCCGGTGTCGGAAAGACCACCATCGCGCCCCTGCTGGCCGCCCGGCTCGGCATCCGCGACGTCCGCGGCATCCGGGAATGGGCCCACGCGGTGGGTGCCGTGGTCGGTCGCGACGATGCAGACGACGCGGACGTCATTGACTTGGACGTGCTCGACGCGACCCTCCCGGAGGGCGACGTCCTGGTGGAGGGGCACATGGCTCACCTCCTGGACGTGGACCGCGTGGTTGTGCTGCGCCTCCACCCGGACACCCTGCGCAGCCGCATGGAGGCTCGGGGGTACAAGGCAGAAAAGGTGCAAGAGAACCTCGAAGCGGAGATGATGGACTTGATCCTCCAGGAGGCGCTGGACGGCTGTGACCACGTCACCCAAGTGGACACGACGGGTCGAAGCCCTGAAGAGGTCGCCCGGGCCTGCGCGCCTGCTGGCCACCTCACGGGCGACATGGAACCCGTGGATTGGACGCACCTCCTGTAACATGCTCGACCAACATCGCAGCCGCCTCGACTGGTGGCTGGTCCCGCTTGCCAAGGCCTTGCGCCACATCCACCCCAACGTCTTCACCTGGATCAGCCTCGTGGCTGCCATCAGTGGCGGCCTCGCCCTCTGGCAAAGCGGACCCGACAACCTGGGCATGCTCTGGATCGGCTGGGCTCTCGTCATCACCAACAGCGTGCTCGATCTGCTGGATGGCAAGGTCGCCAAGATGACGGGCAAGGCCAGCCCCAAGGGTGACTACCTGGACCACGCCATCGACCGCTTCAGCGATGTGGCGTTCTTGACGGGCCTTGCCTTCAGCGGCTGGGCCCGCCTCGAGATCGGCCTCGCCGCCATCGTGTTCACGCTGCTGACAAGCTATCTCGGCACCCAGGCGCAGGCCGTCGGCATCGGCCGCAACTACGGGGGGCTTCTGGGCCGCGCCGACCGCATGGCGCTGCTGTGGATCTTGCCCCCGGTGACCATTTTGGCCTTGCCCCAGCTGTTCGAGGTGCCGGTCCTGGGCGCCACGAGCATCCTTGAGCTGATGCTGGTCTACTTCGCTGCCGTTGGATTCCTGACGACCGTTCAGCGCTTCGTCGGAGGCCTTGGCGCGTTCGACAAGCAAGGCAACCTGAAGTAGAGCCACACAAGGCCCAAATACCGTCGCGGCGGGTCAGTGGTGATGCGTCGCCTGATTGCCATCCTCGTCGTCGCCCTCGTGGCCCCCGTCGCCGCCGACCACGGTGCTCCTACCTGGGAGGACCCTGCCGTCGCTCTGGGCTTGTTCCCCAGCCACGACGAGGTGCAAACCCGCATCGACGCCATCGACCACCCCTTCATCACGGTCCACGAGATCGGCACCACGACCGAGAACCGCACCCTGCGCCTTCTCGAGATCACCCAGCCCGGGGACCGCACGGGGCGCGTCGTCACGTTCCTGATGACCCAGCAGCACGGCAACGAGCCCGCGGGAACCCCGGCGGCCATGCGCCTGCTGGACCGCATCGAAGCCGGTGAATTCGACAACCTCCTGCAGAACCAAGTCCTTCTCTTGCTGCCGATGACCAACCCCGACGGGGCCACGGTCAACGACCGCGAGAACGCGGAGAATGTGGACATCAACCGCGACCACGTGCACTTGGGCACACCCGAGGCCAAGGCCGTCCACAAGGTCCTGCGCGACTGGAACGTGCATGTCGCCATCGACCACCACGAGTACAGCGGCACCGGATTCGGCGAACCGGTCCCCGTGCGCACCTACGACTGGGATCTGACCATGATGCACCCGCGCCACGGCAACGTGCACCCCACGGTCATGGACCTCTCGAAGGAGCTGATGTACGACCACATCTTCCCGCACGCCAACGAGAACGGCTTCAGCACGGGCGACTACGGGATGGTCACCGTGCACGGCGTGCCCGTCAACCAAGTCGCCGGTGGCCCCGACCCGGGCATCCTGCGCAACAACTTCGGCCTCAACAACGTCGTCGGTTTGCTGGCGGAGAGCTTCGTGAACCCAGGAAACCCGTTCCAGGATGCGGAGCGCCGCACGCGGATCCACGAAGTCACCATGGAGGCCACCCTGCAGTTTGCCCACGAGAACGCTGCCCGCCTCGTCGAAGCGAAAGCCGCCGTGGAAGACGACTTCGTGGCGAATCCGCCATCGCTGTACGTGGAAGGCGAAACGGAAGCGTCCTTCTATGACACGATGAAGACGCAAGACGACCTGACGGACCTGATGTTCCTGCACGGCCTTCCTGGTCACACGGAGAAGGGTGGCGAATACTACCACGCCCTGAATCACACGAAGCCGGGCCTCGCCGCTGCCATCTTGCACCCTGCAAGCAGCCGCGCCGTGACGGATGCCGAGCCCGCGGTGCTCACGACGGTGACCACGGTCTACCATCCGGCTCAGAGTGCCAATGTGCCTGCGCCAGCGGTGGCCCTGCTGGTCGCGGCTCTCATCGGACTCGTGGCGCTGCGCCGCCGCTAGGGCGTCTACCGGAGCGCCGGGCCACAAGCACGCCATCACGCAACGGGACGATGCTCGCATCGAATTCCTCGTCGGAGAATGCCCGGCGGGCGGTTTCGCGCACGGCCTCGGTCCATGCATCCGTCACGTCGCGATCGGCGACGTCTCCTTTCCAGAGCATGTTGTCAAAGATGACCAGGCCGCCGGGTGCCACGTGGGATTTGGCAATCTCCCACGCATCGGGGTACGCATCTTTGTCCACGTCGCAGAACACGATGTCGTAGGTCTGGGGGTCTGCCGCAAGCAGCGCAAGCGCATCGCCCACGCGGCGCTCCACGCGCTCTGCCAGCCCTGCGCGGCCAAGCCACTTTTGGGCTTCGTCGCTCAGTTGCTGTGAACCGTCGGTGTGGACCACGCGCGCGCCTGCCTTGGCAAACCAAAGTGTGCTGTACCCGTAACCGCTTCCCATCTCGAACACCTCCTTTGCTCCAGTCGCCTTGGCAAGCAGATGCACGAAAGCGCCAACCACCGGGCCGATGATCGGAAAGTCTCGCGTCTTTGCTTCGGCCTCCATCGCAGCCAGGACGGCGTCGTCGTGGGCGTGCAGGCTTGCGACGTAGCGTTCGACGGCGCCATCCACAATCATGCTTGGCCATCCAACTTCCGGCAATTGAACCCATCCTTACGTCATCGAAGCCGACTTACGTCATTCTCGCCTGCCGGCTCCGTGGACATCCTTCGCAAGCGCGTCACCCGCGTCGGCTCCGGTGCCTTCAGCATCTACCTCCCCAAGAAGTGGATTGACTCGTGGAGCCCGGCCCAGCAGGAAGACCGGGAAGTGGACCTGCGCCGCATCGGGCACAGCCTGCTTGTGACGCCCGCCATCGTCGAACGCACGTACGCCGCCACCATCGCCACGGACGCCCAAGGCGTCTGCATGCGCCTCCTGTCCGCCTACGTGCGCGGTGCCACCAAGGCAACCTTGTCTCCGGAAGAAGAGTTCGACAACGACTGCCTCATCGCCGCGCGCGACTTCATGCGCCACCTCGACGAACGGCTCGTCGCCACCGTCCGGCCCACGCAGATTGGCTTCGAGCTCGATCCGACCATCCAAGGCCCCGCCGCGCCCTCGGCGGACCTTCTTCACATTCTGGGTGCAAAAGTCCGCGAGATCATCGACCTCGCGGCCGACGCCGTCCATACCTACGGCCATGACCCCGACCGCACCCTCCACACCATCCGGATGCTGCGCAGCATCCACGACGAAGACGTGAGCCGCCTCTTCCACCAAGTCGTGCGCATGGTCGCCACGCTGGAGCTGCCGCTGACGTCGGTGAGTGAATACCAATTCCTGAGCCTTGCCGCCGCAGAGATGCACCAGATGAGCAACAATGCCGTCGGCATCGCCAACACCATCCTCGACGCCTACGGTTTGGCGCCCGAGGACCTGGCCTACCCGCGCCAGGCCCTCTTGGACCGCATCCAGCATGTGCCGCGCATGAGCGGCATCGCCGGCGAGCTGGTGCGCAGCTTCCGCGGCCCGTTCAAGGACACGAAGCAAGTCCTGGACGAACTCCTCGAGGCCTTCTCGACGCGCGACGTGGATGCCCTTGCGAACCTTCTCGACCGGCCTGCGGCGCTCCAAAATGACCTGCAAGCACTCGTCGTGGAAGCCGTCGTGAGCCACTGGGGGCGCGAAGCCGACCCCGCCGAAGCGGTCAGTGCGCACAATGCGAGCAAGATCGCGTCCCCCCTGGCCAACATCATGGACAGCGTGCGCATGATCGCCCACCATGCCGTGACCTTGCTCGCTGCGGAGGAGCGGTCATGATCATCAACGTCGGCGGCCGCGGCTGGGACTGCAACCAATTCCTCGTCAAGGACCCCGAATCCAATGCCTTCGACATGGTGGATGCCGGCCACGGGCTCGATTGGGACACCGTGATGGCCAACGTCGAGAAGATCATCGACCCCGCGCGTGTGCGCCGCGTCGTGGTCACCCATGAGCACCTCGACCACGTCAACGGCTTGCCCCGCTGGCGGGCGCTGGGAGCCAAACTCGTGGCGCCCCGCGCCTGCGCCCAGAAGCTTCTTGCCGGCCATGACCCCACGAGCGCCATGTTCGGAGCCAACATCCCGAAGCTGGAGGTGGACGAGATCGTCCAAGAAGGAGACCACGTCCAGTTGGGCGACCGCAACTACGCCGTCCTCGAAACTCCCGGGCACAGCCCCGGAAGCGCATGTTACTGGGACGAGCGGGATGGGATCCTCTTTGCCGGTGACACCCTGTTCGACCAAGGCGGCATCGGGCGCTTCGACTTTCCCGACGGGGACCTGCGCCTGCTTGCCGAGCACGTCCACCGCCTCGGCGAACTGCCGGTGCGCGTCCTCCACAGCGGGCACGGGCCCAGCCCCGAAGGGGACGCAGCCGCGCGCAGCGTGCAAGGCAGCGTCAAGCACGTGGATGTGTGCCTCGCCCAAGCGGGACCTTCTTGAAGGATAGCGCGCCTGCGATGGTCGTGGCAGCAGCCGAATGGTCACTCACTGCATTGCGCGTGGCATCTGCTGTCGCCTTCCTCGTGGTCGCCGCGTTCTTGCTGCGCCGCCAGGTAAGCGGTGCGGCGGTGGCAGCCAACCGGGCCTTCGCCTTGTGGTGGGGTCTCCTCGGGCTCGTGGGCATCATCGGACTCGTCCTCGAGCATGGGCCCAACCTGGCCCACCAAGGCCTTGAAACCACGTTGGCCGTCATCTACGTCTACCTCGTGATCCTCTACACCGCCCTCGGGGGGTTGCTCTACTACTTGCTGTTCGTGTACACGGGGCGCCCCGGGTGGCTCTGGGTCGTGGCGGCATTCTACGTCGGCCTGACCATCTACACGGTGCTGCTGGTGCAGCTTCAGGACCCGTTCATCGGCCCTGGCGACGACGGTGAGCTGGGCCTTGAGCTGGCCAACGAATGGGGTCCAAGACATCCAGCCTCCATCGGCTTCAGCTTGGCTCTCATCCTGCCGCCGCTGGCTGCCGCCGCGGCATACTTCATGCTCTTTTTCCGAGTGGACGATGCGACGGCCAAGTACCGCATCTTGCTGGTGAGTGGTGGCATCGTCCTGTGGTTCGGATTCAGCTTGGTGGGACTTGTTGCCGGCGCCGCATCCGGCGAAGCCGAGCAATCCATGGCGCAGCAGATCATCAGCCAAAGTCTGGGCTTGGCGGCCGCCGGCATGGTTCTTGCCGCCTACGTGCCGCCCGGTCCTCTTGCCAAGCGCTACGGGCTTCGCAGCGTGCGCGACGAGTGGAACAGGCCCTAGGGCTTCTTCCAAGCGTCCAGCGGGTCTTCTTCCAGCTCGGGCTCTTCCAGGGGCAGCATCGCGAGAATGGCATGCCGCAGGGCGTCCAGGCCTTCGCCGGTCGTTGTGCTGAAGCGGAGTCGATCCGTGTCTGTGCGCGCCAGGTCTGCCTTCGTTTCGGCCACGAGCATGGGCAAGCCCACCATCTCTTCCTGGGTCTGCGCCAGCAGCTTCTCCTGGGCTTCCAGCGAGTACCCGCACCGCTCGGTCGGATCGATCAGGAACACGACCGCGTCGGATGCGTAGCGGAGGGCCGCGACCGCTTGGCGCTCGACGTCGTTGCGCTCTTCATCGGGGCGGTCCAGGATGCCTGGCGTGTCAACGACCTGCACGCGCTGCGGCTGGTTGTCCTTGCCCGGGACTTCGATGTGGCCCACATCGGCGTGCTGCGTCGTGAAGCTGTAGTTGTCCACGCGTGCTTTGCTGTTGGTCCACGCACGCAGCAAGCTCGTCTTGCCCACGTTCGGGAACCCGGCGATGACGACGGTGGGCTGACCAGGGTGAACCGTGGGCAGCATCTTCATCTTGTCGCGCGTGTCGCGCATGAGCGCGAGGGATTTGTCAATCTCGTACACCACGCTCGACAGGCGGCCGTAGTGGCGTTTGAGGATGCCGTGGAAGGACGGGATGTCGCGGATCTTGGCCGCGCGGGCCAAGTGGTCGTCGGCAAGATCACGTGCCTTCTGCTTCGCCCAGTCAACGGATCCGATGGCCCGCTTGAGGTCATGGATGCCCACCACGATGTCGAGAAGCTCCATCTCGTAGTCGCGCAAGTGGTCCATGTCCGGGAAGGACTTGACGTACTTGTGCAGTGTGTCCGAGACGATCTCGCTGCTGGTCTTGATGCGCGCCACCATCTCCTTGCGGACCCGGTGGTACTTCACGGGGTCCGGAATGTCAATCTTGGCGGCCTTGTGGAACGCCTTGTCCAGGATCTCCTGGGCGGTGAGGATGGTGGGGACGCGTTCCAGCACAGGTTTCCCACTTTCTTCTGTTATATAATCCAGGAGGGCGGCGCAGGAATCGTGGGCTGGGTCCTCGCTCAGGAGCGCAAGCCGATCCAGATGTCGCCGAGGTTGGTGCCGCTGGGGCCGATGTCGAAGGTCTTGCCCCGCGCCTCGAGGTGGATGAAGGCGGCCCCGTCTTGCAACGCCTGGGCGTTGGCATCGTCGGACGTCGCCCACGCGCCGCTTTCTCCATCGCCGTCCACGCCGTCGGAGGCGCCGCACAGCACGAGGCCCTCCTCCAGGCAGCCGGCAACGGCAAGCGCAGCATGGGCCGCGCGTCCACCGCGAGGCGCACCTTCCGGCACCTGCACGATGGGCTCCCCGGCCGCCACCAGAGCTGCCGGTGCATCCAGCGATGCAAGGGCTGCCGCGAACGCCGCAGCTTCCTCCTCCACCGATCCAGCAACGCGGCGGTGCGCGAAGACGTTGTAGCCTGCCGCGCCCAGGCGCAGGCCCGCATGCTGCACCAGCAGAGAGCAATCCGCAAGCACGTGATGGGGAATGTCTGGATGCCACATGGGTCCGGCGCCGACCGCCTCCGGATGCTCCGGGGGCACGTCACTCAAGACCAGGACAATCACGCGGCGCGTGCGCTCGAGCACGCGGGTGGCCAACTTTCCGCCCTTGATGCTCGACGTCTTGGCGCGGTGCTGGTTCATGGTCACGATGTCCATTCCCGCAAGCATCGCTTCCCAATCGGGGTGGGGGTTGTCCTCGCAGCAGGCGCTGGCGCCCCCGCTCAAGCACACCACCACCGGGGCATCCTCTGGAAGAGCGTCCGCCCATGCGAGGGCCGCTTCGGCGGCCGCCCGTGAACCGGCACCGGGCACCGGGTGCTCGCCTGCCATCCAGGCAAAGCCTTCGATCGTGGGGACCTTGATCCCGTGGGGGACCACACCCAGGCCAGTCACCGGAAACTGGGACTCCACCAAGCCCCACACCATGCCGGGCGCGGCCTTTCCAAGGCCCAGAACGTGCAACGTGTCTGGTCGCTCGCGGTCACCGAGAAGGGTGTCGAGGAGGCCTTGCCGCACGGCGTGCTTCACAAGGGGTGCGGGCTCGGCCGCCGTGACGGCTGCCAGGTAAGCATCCAGAGCATCATCCATGGCGCACCACCTCGAAGGAAACCTGTCCCGCAGCCACTTGATCGCGGATGCGCCGCTGCACGGCGTTCAATTGGCTGCCGGCGGCCTTGATCTCGACAAGCACGATGCCATCCTCGTTGAACTGGACGCCATCAATGGGCGTGCCCAGGAAGCGGAATCCCTTGGAATCCCACGGCCAGTTGGCCACCAAGGGCGCAAACTGCTCCGTGATCTGGCCGTAGCGCGTGCTTTGGCTCTGCTTCGATGAGCGCAGGCTTCGTTGCACCCGGCGAGCGCGCAGCGCCGTGCGCACCCATCCGGCGAGCACCAGCGCAAGAGCAGCGGCCAGCAGCGCAACGAGGATCCAGGGGTCCACGGCCGCGCGAGGAGCCGGGCGCACTTGGGCGCTTCGCACGCCTCGCCGGAATCACTCGGTTGTGGATTGCGGTCCGGGCCGCCACCTTGAAACCCCCCAGGGGCCTCGCCGCCTCGTGGACCTCCAGGAGACCGACGAACAGCGCATGATCCGCGACATGGTGCGCGAGTTTGCCGAACGCCGCCTTGCGCCCATCGCCGAGAAGATCGACCACGACCACGCCATCCCGCGCGACGTCATCGACGAGATGGCCAGTCTGGGCCTCATGGGCATGAACTTCCCGGCCGACAAGGGTGGCGCCGGCACCGACATGGTCTCCTACTGCATTGCCGTCGAAGAGCTCAGTCGCGCCTGCGCGTCGACCGGTGTCGTCTGCTCCGTCAACAACAGCCTCAGTGGCTGGCCCCTCTACACGTACGGCAACGATGACCAGCACGAGCGCTACCTGACGGACATGCTCCAAGGCAAGCGCATCGGTGCCTACGGCTTGACCGAACCCCACGCCGGCAGCGACGTCGTGAGCATGGCCACCAAGGCCGACAAGGACGGCAGCGACTACATCCTCAACGGCCAGAAGCTCTTCATCACCAATGCCGGGCTCGCCGAAACCTACATCGTGTTCGCCCAAACGGACAAGTCTGCCAAGCACAAGGGCCAGACTGCTTTCATCGTCGAAGCGGGCTTCGACGGCTTCGAGGTCGGAAAACCGGAAGACAAGCTTGGCATCCGTGGTGCGCCGTGCTGCCCGCTCTTCTTCGAAGACGTGCGCGTTCCGGAGGAGAACGTCTTGGGTCCCGTCGGTGAAGGCTTCAAGATCGCCATGAAGACCCTCGACGGCGGCCGCTTGGGCATCGCCAGCCAGGCCCTCGGAATCGCACAGGCTTCCTTCGACGCAAGCCTTGCCTACGCCAAGGAGCGGGAGCAGTTTGGCAAGCCCATTGGAAGCAACCAGGCCATTCAGTGGAAGCTGGCCGACATGAGCACCAAGATTGATGCCAGCCGCCTGCTCATCCACCGGGCCGCGAACCTCAAGGATGCCGGCAAGCCCTACAGCAAGGAAGCCGCCATGGCCAAGGTCTACGCCTCTGAAGCTGCCATGAGCGCGGCCACGGAGGCCATCCAGATCCACGGCGGCAACGGCTACACCAAGGATTACCCGGTTGAGCGCCATTTCCGCGATGCCAAGATCACCGAGATCTACGAAGGCACCTCCGAGATCCAGCGGATGGTCATCGCGAACAACCTGCTTCGCTGACCGGTCGGGCCCAAGCCGTTGCCAGCCTGGCCGGCGCACACGAGGCAGTCCATCGAGCGGCGTCCAGGTGCCGCAGGCCCGGCGCCGTGCCAAAACGTGTTTGAAGGCGGGCCCTCCTGGCCACCACAATGAGTGACGCACCGTCTCCGCGTGAACGCCGTCGGCAGGCCGCTGGTGGCAGCAAGTCCATCGGTGGTGGCATCGAATGGAAGAAGCTGGCTGGCCCTGTGGTCCTGCTGCTGGTGATCGGCGTCATCGTCTTCGCGATGAACGCCCGCAACGAATCCTTCAATGAATGCCCAGGTCACTGGCACAGCACCATCGGTGTCTGGGTCGAAGGCGACCGCGTCGGCTTCCCGCAAGGCCCCTACGAACTGGGCTCGGGCTCCGCAGCAGGCCAGATGGGCATGGGCATCCACATGCATGCTCCCGACCAGGAGACCCTCCACTACGAGCCCGTTGGCGGCGCCAAGTGCGTCGGCGTCCAGGACACATTCGAGGAACTGGACATCGCGTTGGCCGGTGACAGCATCACCATCAGCGGCGCCCACCAGAAGCAAGGAACCTGGACGGCCAACGAGACCCACGTCATGCAGTTCTGGATCACCAGCAACCGCGGCGAGCTGAAGCAGTGGGCCTGGGCAGACGTCAAGGACCGCCAGCTGCTCGACGGCGAGAAGCTCGTGGTCGTCTTCGGTGACGAAACCGAAGCCGACATCCAGGCGTACATGAACGCCATCCGTGACCCGCCAAGCGGCATCGTCACGCACGGCTGATCTGGCCGCTCTTTTCCCCTCTATCCCTGGAAGTCGCGCAGGATGGCTGCGGCCACGTCCTGCGGCGTCTTGGTGCCGGCCCGGGCCTCCTCGAGCAGATCCGCAAAGGGTGCACGGATCTCTCCGTCCGCGCCAAATCCATGTTCCACGATGCGGCGCTCCAACAGCGCCCGCACTTGGTCGCGGATGCGCCGGGCGCGGCGGGCATGCCATTCGCCGTGCTCTTTGCTCCATGCCATGTGCGCGGCGACCTGCTCTGCAAGCTCGGTGATGCCCTGCCCCTTGTCGGCGCTGGTGCGCATGATGGGAGGCCACCAGAAGACGTCCGTGTCTGGGTGCCCCAGGCTCATGGCGGCTTCGACTTCCGCGTGGACCTTGTCGGCTCCTTCGATGTCCGACTTGTTGACCACGAAGATGTCGGCGATCTCCATGACGCCGGCTTTGACTGCCTGCACGTCGTCGCCCAGTCCGGGCACCAGCACCACAAGCACGGTGTCTGCCAGGCGCACAATGTCCACCTCGGCTTGACCCACCCCGACGGTTTCGACGATCACCACATCAAAGCCCGCGGCGTCCATGACCTTGACGGCGTCTGCCGTGTGGCTGCTGAGGCCACCCAAGTGGCCCCGGGTGCCCATGCTGCGGATGAACACATCCGGGTCCGTGCTTCGGTGCTGCATGCGGATGCGGTCCCCAAGGATCGCGCCCCCGCTGAAGGGGCTGCTGGGGTCCACGGCGATGACGCCCACGCGCTTGCCTTCGCGGCGGTACAGCTCGATCAGGCGGTCCGTCAGCGTGGATTTGCCGGTGCCGGGGCTTCCCGTGACTCCCACGACGTGGGCTTCACCGGTGCGCGCGTGCAGCGCACGAAGGACTTCCTCTGCAAGGGGGTCGTCGTTCTCGACGAGCGTGATGAGACGGCCGATGGCACGCTTCTTCGCACCGTGGATGCCGTCAATGATCGCCTGCTTATCCATGGAAGCGGTCCGCGAACTGCGGGTGCCCTTCCACGAACTTGACGATGTCGCGGGTGTCCGTGCCGGGTCCGAAGATGGCTTCGATGCCACGGCCCTTCAGGGTCTCCGCGTCATCATCGGGGATGATGCCCCCGCCGAACACGACCACGTCCTCGGCGCCTTCCGCAACAAGAAGCTCCTTGATCTTCGGAAAGAGCGTGTTGTGGGCGCCGCTGAGGCAGCTGAGGCCGACCAGGTCCACGTCTTCCTGGATGGCCGCCTGGACGATCTGCTGCGGCGTCTGGCGCAAGCCCGTGTAGATGACTTCGAAGCCAGCATCGCGCAGCGCACGCGCGACGACTTTGGCTCCGCGGTCATGGCCGTCAAGGCCGGGTTTTGCCACAAGAACACGAAGAGGACGCTCTGCCATCGCGTGGGCCACCGGTCGCCCGTATTTCAGGGGCGCGCTCGACGCAGCGCAGCTCCTGCGATGGCCAGCACCGCCAGGGGCAACGGCAGCGGACTTTCGGCCACTGAGCCCTGCTGGAGGATTTCATGGGCGTGGGCGGCGTCTGTGTCGACGGTTGTCAGCAGGCGCAGCAATGCGCTTGCGTTAGGGTCATCTTCCGCGTGGATGCGAAGCACAAGATCTGCTTGCTCACCGTCGCGCGCGCCGGCGGGGGCGGTGACCGCAACGCGCACCTGGCCCATCGCGCCTGCCGGAATATCCACCGTCGCAGCGTCAAGGGTTGCCCATTCGACATTCGCGCCGATCAGCGTCGCCACAAACGTCGCATCTTCCCCCGCATTGTGGATGCTTGCCTCGAACACCGTCGTGCTACCGGGGTTGACCAGCTTCTCTTGCTCGGGGGCGCTCAGGTGAAGGACATCCTTGTCGAAGAAGGATGCATCCACCGGGTCGTGGTAGTCGACGAGCGGCAGGGTGAGGGTGCCGCCGCTGCGCATCTCTGGCCCCGCGTTGGGTCCAAATGTGGGGTTGTCGGCACGGTCGGAAAGGACGCGGAATTCCAAGAAGAGGGATGCGCCGTCCTCGTATTCCACCAGGTCCGATTCCGGCGTCGGAACGACGGTGGCGGTCAGCGAGCCGTCACTGTTGGCGCTGATGGTCGCTGGGGGTGCGGCTTGCAGGATTGCCAGCGTGGTTGGCGCGCCGCGCTCCCATGATTCCTGGGATGCATCGCGGGCCCCGTAGTGCACAAGCGCCCCATCCAGGGTGGCGCCTTCAAGCGGAGCGGTGGTTCGAAGCAACGCCGTCAGTTCGCCCAGCTTGTCCACTTCGAAGTCGAGTCCCATCGCCAGTCCAGGTCGCAAGGGGACCTGGAAGCAGTAGGCCACCTTGTCCAGGATGCGCGTTTCGCAGGTGTAGGAGCCCACGAGCACATCATCGTCGGCGGGGTCGTCGGCCAGCGTGTTCATGTATGCAAGATCGGTGAAGTCCTGGCCGAATGCAGCGCCCACTCCAGTGAAGATGGCCTCGGCCCAGAGCTCGCTTGTCCAATGGGTCGTATGGAGTGTGAGGGTGCTGTGGTGGCCTGCGGGTTGGGGGACTTCGGGGTAGTGCACCCCAAGCTCCACGCGGCCCACATTCTGCGGGTTTGCCTCGTCCGTCATCTCCACGATGAATGTCTGCGCTGTGCCATGCTGGTGAGCAAAGGGCGTTTGCACGATGATGGGCACCCGCTTCACCTCGGTGCCCAGCTCCAACGCGTCTGGCGTCCGCAC
The DNA here is from genome assembly GCA_041630755.1 of Thermoplasmatota archaeon. Classification (GTDB taxonomy): domain Archaea; phylum Thermoplasmatota; class E2; order JACPAO01; family JAHFTW01; genus JBFKLD01. The sequence continues at coordinate 99 of JBFKLD010000011.1, read as the reverse complement.
GAGCCAATTCGAAGGGGCGCCTTTTGTGTCGAAAGAGAACGTGGATGCGTCGCCAAGATTCTCTGCAATGATCTCGAACACGAAGGTGGTCGCTTCACC